>NZ_NQYG01000019.1:0-98288 GCF_002878485.1 Pseudomonas sp. AD21 | reverse complement strand
GTCCCTCCTCCTCCCTTCAAGTCCTACCATACAAGCGGGCTTGCTCGCGAAGGGGCCGGAACCGGCACCGAAAATCTAGAAGGACGGCGCCTGCTGACGACGCTTCCACTGACTCAAACGCTGCTGCAGATTCAACGGACTGTGAATCTGCTGCTGCCGCGCCCGGCTGAACAGAATCAACGCCAGCTCCGCCGTCGCCTGCGCGTCGGCACTCGCGTTGTGCCGCTCGAACACTTCGAGCCGGAACCAGTCGATCCACTCATCCAGCCCGGCCTCGCGGATATTCGCCTGCGGGCACAGCAGCGGCGCCATGTCCGCGACATCCAGAAACACATTTTGCAGCTTGTAGCCCAGGTGTTCCTTCAGCGCGCGCCCGAGCATGTGCTGATCGAAGGGCGCATGAAACGCCAGCACCGGGCTGTCACCGATGAACTCCATGAGCTCCAGCAGCGCCTCGGCCGGGTCGCTGCCGGCGGCAATCGCATTCGGCCCCAGGCCATGAATCAACACGCTCGGGCCGAGCTTCAGCTCCCGACATTGCAGAGTGCGTTCGAACTGCTGGCTGAAGTCGATCGCGCCGTCTGCGATGACCACGGCGCCAATCGACAGCACGCGATCCTTGTTCAGGTTCAGCCCGGTGGTTTCCAGATCCAGCACTACCCAGCGTTGTTGGCGCAGGCTGCATTCGCGCAGTTCGCTGATCGCTGGCAGCTGTGCCAGACGCTGTTGCAGGTCTGCCGACAGCAGAGGACTGGCCGGTCGCAGCCACGAGAACAGGCTCATAGCTGATACCGCAAGGCCAGGCTGCTTTGCAGGCGCTGGGCCTGGCGCAGGGATTCACGCAGGATGCGTCGGTCCAGATGATTGAGGCTGTCGGGGTCGACCCGATTCGACCAGGGCAGGTTCTCGCGGGTCTGGATCTGGTGTTGCTGCATGCGCGTCTGCTGGATGAAGTGATAAGCCTCTTCATACGCCGCGCCATCGAGCCGTTCGATGACTTCTTTTTCGACCAGCTGACGCAAGCGCTCCAGGGTGTTGTTGGTTTCGATGCCATGCGCCAGTGCCAACAGGCGTGCGCCGTCGACGAAGGGTGTCAGGCCCTGGACCTTGAGGTCGAGGGTGGCTTTCTCGCCGTTCTTGCGCGCCAGCACAAACTCGCGAAAACGCCCCACCGGCGGACGATTGCGCAGGGCGTTCTCGGCCATCATGCGCTGGAACAAACGGTTGTCGCCGACCTGATCGAGGATTCCCCGGCGCAACTGCGCGCAACCTTTCTCATCGCCCCAGACCACCCGCAGGTCGAAATAGATGCTCGAACCGAGCAGGTTCTCCGGCGTGGCCTCGCGAATGAACGCCGCAAAGCGCCGCGCCCATTCCGCCCGGGACAGGCACAGCTCGGGGTTGCCGGCCATGATGTTGCCTTTGCACAGGCTGAAGCCGCACTGCGCCAGGCTCTGGTTGATCTGCTGCGCGATGGGCAGCAGCTTGCCGCGAATCTGCGCCGCATGCGCCGCGTCCCGGGCTTCGAAAAGTATGCCGTTGTCCTGATCGGTGTGCAGGGCCTGCTCGCGCCGGCCCTCGCTGCCGAAGCACAGCCAGCTGAACGGCACGCCGGGGTCGCCTTTTTCGGCGAGGGTCAGTTCGATTACCCGACACACGGTGTGGTCGTTGAGCAGGGTGATGATGTGAGTGATCTGCGTCGAAGACGCACCGTGAGCCAGCATGCGCTCAACCAGTTGGCCGATCTCGCCACGCAGGCTCACCAGTTGCTCGACGCGCTGGGCGCTGCGGATGGTCCGGGCCAGATGCACCAGGTCGACCCGTTGCAGGGAAAACAGATCGCGCTCGGATACCACGCCACACAGGCGCTGATCCTTGACCAGGCAGACGTGGGCGATGTGCCGTTCGGTCATGGCAATCGCCGCGTCGAAGGCACTGTGATCCGGCGAGAGATAAAACGGTGCGCGGATCATATGCCGCTCGATGGTTTCACTGAAATCGCCGCTGCCATTGGCGACTACTTCGCGTAGATCACGCAGGGTGAAAATTCCCAGCGGCGCCTTGTGTGCATCCACCGCAACGATGCTGCCGACCTGCTGTTCGTGCATCAGCTTCACTGCTTCGCGCAGTGGCGTGTCGGGGCTGCAGGTCACCGGATGGCGCATCGCCAATTCGCCCAGGCGGGTGTTGAGCGAATACTGGGTGCCGAGGGTTTCCACGGCTTTTTGCTGGACTTGCTGGTTGACCTGATCGAGCAGGCTGCTGACCCCGCGCAAGGCGAAATCGCGAAAGCTGTTGGACAGGGCGAACAGTTTGATGAACGCCGGTTTGTTCAGTTGCAGGCAGAAGGTGTCTTCGCTCGCCAGATGCTCGGTGCGGGTTGCCCGTTCGCCAATTAGCGCGGCCAACGGGAAGCATTCGCCGGTGGTGATCTCGAAGGTGGTTTCGGTGCCGGGCTTGGTGATGTGCTGACGTTCGCCGACCACGCGGCCCTGTTTGACGATGTAGAAGTGTTCGACCGGCCCGTCGGCGGGCTTGATGATGCTTTCGCCCTGGCCGTAGAAACGCAGCTGACATTGCTCCACCAGATAAGCCAGGTGGGCGTGTTCCATCTGATTGAAGGGCGGGAAGCGCTGGAGGAATTGCAGGGTACCCTGAATGTTCTGCAACACCGCGGTTTTCCCTGCCTGGGTGAAGGCGTCCGCTTTACTCATAACCATTACCGCAGTCTTTTTTGAATTGTTGTTGTCGGATCGTTGCAGCCATGGTCGGCCCCTGCGCGCAGGGTGCCCATTGGACGTAAGTCTAGGTTTGCGCTGCCGTTGGGCACATTTGGGAATTGCCCTACAAAAACAGTCGGAAATTCTGCCGTCAGCCTCTTGGAAAAATATCCGACGAAGTGCACATTGAAGCTCTGCTTAGCGATGTCTGACGACTATGCCAGGTGATTGATTTGAAAACGTAGAGAACGCCATGTCCGACCACGATATTTTGAGCGACGCCGAGCGAGAAGCGCTCAGCGCTGTCATGCTCGAACCCGACCTGCCGCCGCAGCGTGTACTGATCGTTGATGACGACAAGGACGCCCGGGAGCTGTTGTCGGAGATTCTCGCGTTGGACGGGATTCGCTGCATGACCGCCGCCAGCGGCGAAACCGCGCTGAAGATGCTCGACGAAAAACCTTCGATCGGGCTGGTGATCACTGATCTGCGCATGGGCCATGTCGATGGCCTCGAGCTGATCCGCCAGGTACGCGAGTCGGTCAGGGCGGCGCTGCCGATCATCATCGTTTCGGGCGATGCGGATGTGAAGGACGCCATTGCGGCGATGCATCTGAGCGTGGTGGATTTTCTGCTCAAGCCGGTTGATACGGGCAAGTTGCTCGAACTGGTCAAATACGAATTGGGCATCGAACCCTGACTTTCAAGCACCACCGAAAAACGGTGGGAGCGGGCTTGCTCGCGAATGCAGACTGACATTCAACATTAATGTCGACAGACAAGACACCTTCGTCGGAACGCCGCCCGGAGCAAGCCCGCTCCCACAATGGTTCTCCAGTGGTTGTCAGATTTTATCGGCCAATGAAAAAGCCCTGATCGAAAGATCAGGGCTTTTTCATGTCCGGCAATCAGCGCAGGTTACAGGCCGTTGGCCTTCTTGAACTCGCGACGACGACGGTGCAGGACCGGCTCGGTGTAGCCGTTCGGCTGTTTGGTGCCTTCGATCACCAGTTCGACCGCTGCCTGGAAGGCGATGTTGCTGTCGAAGTTCGGTGCCAGCGGACGGTACAGCGGGTCGTTGGCGTTCTGACGGTCGACCACCGGCGCCATGCGCTTGAGGCTTTCCATCACTTGCGCTTCGGTGACGATACCGTGGCGCAGCCAGTTGGCGATGTGCTGGCTGGAGATACGCAGCGTGGCACGGTCTTCCATCAGGCCGACGTCGTTGATGTCCGGCACTTTCGAACAACCCACGCCCTGGTCGATCCAGCGCACTACGTAACCGAGAATGCCCTGGGCGTTGTTGTCCAGTTCGTTCTTGATCTGCTCAGGCGTCCAGCTTGGCTTGACCGCCAGCGGGATGGTCAGGATGTCGTCCACCGAGGCGCGGGCACGCTTGGCCAGTTCGGCCTGACGAGCGAACACGTCGACCTTGTGGTAGTGCAGCGCGTGCAGCGCAGCAGCCGTTGGCGACGGTACCCAGGCGGTGTTGGCGCCAGCCAGCGGGTGAGCGATTTTCTGCTCAAGCATCGCCGCCATCAGATCCGGCATCGCCCACATGCCTTTACCGATTTGCGCACGACCTTGCAGGCCGGTGCTCAGACCGATATCGACGTTCCAGTTCTCGTAGGCGCCGATCCATTTCTCAGCCTTCATGTCGGCCTTGCGCACCATCGGGCCGGCTTCCATGGAGGTGTGGATTTCGTCGCCGGTGCGGTCGAGGAAACCGGTGTTGATGAACACCACGCGCTCGCTGGCAGCCTTGATGCAGGCTTTGAGGTTGACCGTGGTGCGGCGCTCCTCGTCCATGATCCCGACTTTCAGCGTGTTGCGCTTCAAGCCCAGCACGTCTTCGATGCGACCGAACAGCTCGTTGGTGAACGCCGCTTCTTCAGGGCCGTGCATCTTCGGTTTAACGATGTAGACCGAACCGGTGCGGGTGTTGCGACGCGAGGTGTTGCCGTTGAGGTTGTGCATCGCCGCGAGGCAAGTCACCAGACCGTCGAGAATGCCTTCCGGCACTTCGTTACCGTGTTTGTCGAGGATCGCGTCGATGGTCATCAGATGGCCAACGTTACGCACGAACAGCAGCGAACGGCCGTGCAGGGTCACCTCGCCACCCTTCGGCGCGGTGTAGGTGCGATCCGGGTTCATGGTGCGGGTGAAGGTCTGGCCGCCCTTGGACACGGATTCCGCCAGGTCGCCCTTCATCAGGCCGAGCCAGTTGCGGTAGATCACTACTTTGTCGTCGGCATCGACGGCGGCCACGGAGTCTTCGCAGTCCATGATGGTGGTCAGCGCCGCTTCCATCAGGATGTCTTTGACGCCGGCAGCGTCGGTCTGGCCAACCGGAGTGGTGGCGTCGATCTGGATTTCGAAGTGCAGACCGTTGTGTTTCAGCAGGATCGCGATTGGCGCGTCTGCCGGGCCCTGAAAGCCGATCAGTTGCGCGTCGTTGCGCAGGCCGGTGTTGCTGCCGCCCTTGAGGGAGACCAGTAGTTTGCCGTCAACGATCTTGTAAGCGGTGGAGTCGACGTGGGAGCCGGCGGCCAATGGTGCGGCTTCGTCGAGGAAGGCACGGGCGAAGGCGATGACTTTGTCGCCACGTACCTTGTTGTAGCCTTTGCCTTTTTCCGCGCCACCGTCTTCGCTGATTGCGTCGGTGCCGTAGAGGGCGTCGTACAGCGAACCCCAGCGGGCGTTCGAAGCATTGAGAGCGAAGCGGGCGTTCATCACCGGTACAACGAGTTGCGGGCCGGCGGTACGGGCGATTTCATCATCAACGTTTTGCGTCGTTGCCTGGAAGTCAGCCGCTTCTGGCAGCAGATAACCGATTTCTTGCAGGAAGGCTTTATAGGCCACGGCGTCGTGCGCCTGACCGTGGCGTTCCTGATGCCAGGCGTCTATACGAGCCTGGAAGTCATCGCGTTTGGCGAGTAGGGCTTTGTTCTTCGGTGCCAGGTCATGAATGACCTTGTCGGCACCTTCCCAGAATTTGTCGGCGGTGAGGCCGGTACCGGGAATGGCTTCGTTGTTCACGAAGTCGAACAGGACTTTGGCGACCTGCAGGCCACCGACTTGAACGTGTTCAGTCATTGCTTGCCTCACTCTGCTCAGCTATTTCGCTTTTCAGCTCTTCAATTTAACAATGAAGCCTCTGGCCATTTAAACCACAAACCTTCCGACCAGTACATGCCATTGCTGGCGGCTGGGCTGGGACCAATCAACGGCTTGGGGGCCTTGCTGACGGGGCTTTCAAGGTTGCGAACGTGCCTTGGGCAGACATCGATCCAGCGTTATGTAGTGCGCGCTGCGGCATACTACATGATGAGTTGCGCTTGTGAAAATCAGACTAATTACGTCGTTCTGCGACCTCATGACGCATTGCGGTCACGTCGCGGAACGGGATGTTCTCAAAAAACCAGCAGATTGTTCCAGCTAAATATAAAAAGTTGTACACATAAATACTTTCTGCCTGCTATGGCATCCCCCTGCGGAGCACACTTCTGTGGCGAGGGGATTTATCCCCGATGGGTGGCGAAGCCACCCCCTGCGCGCTGACAGGTAGACTGAGCTGACAGGGTTTACGGCTGCTGCGCAACCGATCGGGGATAAATCCCCTCGCCACAGGTTGCTTCCAAAACCCAGACACAGGTCATCCGCAAAAAATGCTGCCCGGGCTGAATCAAACCCCTTGCCTATACTTGCCTTTCTATAACAAAAGTCATGACAAGAGGCTGCGCCATGGACCATCTCGTACTCACTGTCTTTGCCCCGGACAAGCCCGGGCAGGTCGAGCGCATTGCCCAATGCATCGCCGAGCACGGTGGCAACTGGCTGGAAAGCCGCATGTCACGGATGGCCGGGCAGTTCGCCGGGATTCTGCGGGTGGGTGTACCGGCGGAGGCTTACGACGAATTAGTCGATTCCTTACAAGCACTGTCGGCGCAGGGTATTCGCGTGTTGATTGCCGAAAGCGGCATCGAGCAATCCTGCACCTGGAAACCGATCGCCATGGAACTGGTGGGCAATGATCGCCCGGGGATCGTGCGCGACATCACCCGCCTGCTCAGCGAGCAGGGGGTGAACCTCGAACGGCTGGTGACCGAAGTGCGGCCGGCGCCGATGAGCAGCGAGCCGTTGTTCCACGCCGAAGCGATTCTCGCGGTGCCGCTGACCCTGTCGCTGGACGTGTTGCAGTCGCGCCTGGAAACCCTGGCCGATGATCTGATGGTCGAACTGGTGTTACGCACAGACGTTTAACCGGCGCCCGGGTTATCCAGATTTAACGTGCACCTGCCTGTGGATAACCTGTAGAGACCGGGCGCAACGCCACGCTGGTCGGGGCTTTCCGGGAACTGATCAAAAAACCGCCAGCATTCAGTGACTTGCGCACAAACGGCGTGGATCACGCTGTGGATAACCTTGGGAAGGAATGTTGCAGGCCACGAGAACCGTGGCTTGCAAAGCTTTGTGCGTTTTTTGATCAGCTGCGCCGACGCAAACTGATCACTGCATCGATGCTATAAACCGCCAGACCGGCCCAGATGAAGATGAACGCGATCAGGGTGCTCGACGACAAATGCTCGCCGAACAGCAACACTGCCTGCAGCAGCACCAAGGTCGGCGCCAGGTATTGCAGGAAGCCGATGGTGGTGTAGGGCAAGTGTCGGGTCGCAGCGTTGAAGCATACCAGCGGCACCAGCGTCACCGGGCCGGCCGCCACCAGCCACCAGGCTTGCGAGGTGGTCCAGAATTCGGGTTGGGCACTGGTGGCTGTCTGGTTGAACAACAGCCAGGCCACGGCGATTGGCACCAGCATCCAGGTTTCCACCACCAGCCCCGGCAAGGCTTTGACCGGTGCCTGTTTACGGATCAGCCCGTAGAAACCAAAGGTCAGCGCCAGCACCAGCGACACCCACGGCAGACTGCCGACCTGCCACACCTGCTGCGCCACACCGACGGCTGCCAGCCCCACCGCGACCCACTGCATGCGCCGCAAACGCTCGCCGAGAATCAACATCCCCAACAGCACGTTGACCAGCGGGTTGATGTAGTAGCCGAGGCTCGCTTCGAGCATGCGCCCGTTGTTCACCGACCACACATAGGTCAGCCAGTTCGCCGCAATCAAGGTGCCGCTAAGTGCCAGGATCGCCAGGCGCTTGGGATTGTCGAGCAACTCGCGCAACCAGCCGGGATGCTTCCACACCATCAGCAGCAAGGCGCCGAACAGCGCCGACCACAACACCCGATGGATGATGATCTCGACAGCCGGGACTTCGGCGATGGCTTTGAAGTAGATCGGGAACAGGCCCCAGATGATGTAGGCACTCAGGCCCAGAATGTACCCGCGACGCGGGTTGGCGGCTTGCATGCAGAATCCTTGCTTAGACAGCTGACAAAGCAGGGATTGTAAGGAGATTTGTTGGCCAATGAGTTCTGAAATTGTGAGCACGGGACAAAATTGTGGGAGGGGGCTTGCTCCCGAAGGCGGTGTGTCAGCCAACATTTATGTTGAATGTCAGTCCGTCTTCGGGAGCAAGCCCCCTCCCACATGGATTTGCGGGTAATCAGAAGAGTTTCAGTGGCTCTTCGTTTAGCGCTGACAGCTGTTCGCGCAACGCCAGCACCTGATCACCCCAATAACGTTCGGTACCAAACCACGGAAAGCTGTGCGGGAACGCCGGATCGTCCCAGCGCCGGGCCAGCCAGGCGCTGTAGTGCATCAGCCGGAGGGCGCGCAGCGGTTCGATCAGTGCCAGCTCGCGCGGGTCGAAGTCGTGGAATTCGTTGTAGCCGTCCATCAGTTCCGACAGTTGCCCGAGGCACTCCTGACGGTCGCCCGCCAGCATCATCCAGATGTCCTGCACCGCCGGGCCCATACGGCAGTCGTCGAGGTCGACGATGTGGAACATCTCGTCGCGGCACATCATGTTGCCGGGGTGGCAGTCGCCGTGCATGCGGATGTTCTGATGCGGGGTATTGGCGTAGGCGTCTTCCACGCGCTTAAGCAGATCGCGGGCGACGGACTCATAGGCCGGCAGCAGGCTTTTGGGAATGAAGTTGCCTTCGAGCAAGGTGTTCAGCGAGGCGTGACCGAAGTTCTGCACGGCGAGCGCTTCACGGTGTTCGAACGGCTTGGTCGCGCCGACTGCGTGGATGCGGCCGAGCAACTGGCCCAGGCGATACAGCTGATCGAGATTGCCCGGCTCCGGCGCACGGCCGCCGCGACGGGGAAACAGGGTGAAACGGAAACCGGCGTGTTCGTGCAGGGTCTGGCCGTTGTGGATCAGCGGCGCCACCACGGGAATCTCGACGTCGGCCAGCTCGAAGGTGAATTGGTGCTCTTCGAGGATGGCCTCGTTGGTCCAGCGCTGCGGGCGGTAGAACTTGGCGATCAGCGGTTCGGAGTCTTCGATGCCGACCTGATAGACACGGTTTTCGTAGCTGTTGAGCGCCAGAATGCGCGCATCACTCAGGAAGCCGATGCTTTCGACGGCATCGAGTACGAGATCGGGTGTGAGGGTTTCAAACGGGTGGGCCATGCTGACTCCTGCGCGCGGCAGGCTGCCGCGTCCGGCCCAGCATGGTAGCGCAGATGGCAGTGGGAGAGTTGGTTGGTGTCTGTGCTGACGCCATCGCGAGCAGGCTCACTCCTACAAGGAAACGCGTTCCAACTGTAGGAGTGAGCCTGCTCGCGATGAGGGCCAATCAGGCGCCGACTATTCCGCCGTCTTCACGGGTGATCGCCATCACCGAAGACCGCGGCTTGCCGTTCGGCAGATGCTCAGGGAAGGTGGAGCCACCGTTTTCGCCCGGATGCTGAATCCCGACAAACAGGGTTTTCTGATCCGGCGAGAAGCTGATCCCGGTGACTTCACAGCCAATCGGCCCGACCATGAATCGACGAATTTCACCGGTCTTGGGGTCAGCGCAGAGCATCTGGTTGTTGCCCATTCCGGCAAAGTCCCCGGCGTTGCTCGAATCACCGTCGGTGAGAATCCACAGGCGTCCGGCCTTGTCGAAACCTAGACCGTCCGGGCTGTTGAACATGTTTTGCGCAGTGATGTTCGACGAGCCACCCTTCGGCGTGCCGGCATGTACACCCGGATTTCCGGCGACCACGAACAGGTCCCAGGCGAAGGTCTTCGACGCGTGATCGTCGCGCTCGGTGCGCCAGCGCAGGATCTGCCCGTAGACGTTCTTCGCGCGCGGATTCGGCCCGCCCACCGGTTGCCCGTCTTCGCCGCGTTTGGCGTTGTTGGTCAGGGTGCAATAAACCTGGCCGTCCTTCGGACTGACCACGATCCACTCCGGGCGATCCATGCGCGTGGCGCCGACCACACTGGCGGCAAGGCGCGCGTGGATCAGCACTTCGGCCTGATCGGCGAAACCGCTGCTGGCGTCGATGCCGTTCTTGCCGTGGGTCAGTTCGATCCACTGGCCCTGGCCTTTCGGATGATCGGGGTTGCTGTCGCCGTTATCGAACTTCGCCACGTACAGGGTGCCGTGGTCGAGGATGTCGCGGTTGGCTTTCGGGTTGCGATGGTTGATGCGGTCGCGGCTGACGAATTTGTAGATGAACTCGCCACGCTCGTCGTCGCCCATGTACACCACGGCGCGACCATCATCGGTCTCGGCCAGCGCGGCGTTTTCATGTTTGAAGCGGCCCAGCGCGGTGCGCTTGACCGGGGTCGATTGCGGATCGAACGGATCGATCTCGACCACCCAGCCGTGACGGTTGAGTTCGTTGGGGTTCTTGGCCATGTCGAAACGCGGGTCGAACGGGTGCCAGTTGATCTCGCGGCTGGCGGCCGACACGCCGTAGCGCTTCTGCGCCGGGTCGAACTGTTGCTGGGCGTTGCTGCTGCCGAAGCAGTCGGTGAAGTTCTCTTCGCAGGTCAGATAAGTGCCCCACGGCGTCTTGCCGTTGGCGCAGTTCTGGAAGGTACCGAGGACTTTCTTGCCGTGTTTGTCGGCGGCAGTTTTCATCAGGTCGTGGCCGGCGGCCGGGCCGCTGATGCGCAGCGGCGAGTTGCCGTGAATCCGGCGGTTGTAACGCGAGCCCTGGACGAACTGCCACTGGCCATTCTTGCGCTGCACTTCGATCACCGACACGCCTTCGCAGGCCAACGCCTTGCGCACGTCTTCGGCCGATTGCGGCATGCCGCCGTGCGGGTAGAGGTAGCGGTAGTTGGTGTATTCGTTGTTGATCGCCATCAACGCGCGGTTTCCGTCGTCGGGGAAGGCGAACAGGCTCATGCCGTCGTTGTTGTCACCGAACTGCACTTCCTGTGCGGCGGCGGTGCCATTGCCGCTCGGGTCGAAGGCCGGACCGTTCTTGTGCAGCGGTTGGCCCCAACTGATCAGTACCGAGGACTTGTAGCCCTTCGGCAGGCTGATGACGTCGGTGGTCGCGGCGGCAATGCTCTCGAAACCGAGCAGGCGGCTGTTGCCGGCGCTGATGCTTGAGGCCAGCGCGCTGCGGCTGAGCAGGTTGCCGCCGAGGAACATGGCGGCGCCGCACAGCGCGCCGGCGCTGATGAAACCGCGACGGCTGAGGCCGACCATCTTTTCCAGATCAGTGGATTGGTTTTCTTCTAATAGGCTCACATCAGGCTCCCTGCTTGGTTTTGGCAGCAACCTTAATGGGGGGCGATGAAGCTTTTGTTGCAGAACGTCCGTTATAGCGGTGCGCCGATCAGCACATTGGACGGCGAGAACTGCACCTGGACCGGTTGCTGGATATTCAGCCCGCGAGTGCGAAGCTGCAGCGGCTCTGCCAGAGCGCACAGCGTCTGGCCGTTGGGCAGAGCGATGCGCACTTCGCTGGGGCCGTCCTCGGCATCGAGAATGGCTTCGATGATGCCGCTCAGAAGATTGTGTCCAGATGTTGCTGCTTGATCCGCCGCCAGCAACTCAAGCCAACCGGCCTTGATCAGTGCCACTACTTCGGTGCCCGGTTGCAGCTCCAGGTGCACGGTGCTGTCGTGGGTGATCTGCGCATCGATGCACAGGCCTTCGGCCAGTTCGAGGCGGATCAGGTCATTGCGTCCCGCGCCTTCGATGGCCACGACCTTGCCGTGCAACTGGTTGCGGGCGCTGGTGCGCAGCATCAGCCGACCGAGCAGATCGAGGTCGCTGGCGTCTTCGGCGGCCTCCAGGACCTGCGCCTGCAAGGCTTGCAGCTTTTGATACAGACGCAACACCCGTTCGCCTTCGCTGGACAGCTTGGCGCCACCGCCACCCTTGCCGCCAACCGCGCGCTCCACCAGTGGTTTCTGCGCCAGGTTGTTCAGCTCATCGATCGCATCCCAGGCCGCCTTGTAACTCAGCCCGGCGCTTTTCGCGGCGCGGGTGATCGAGCCCTGCTCGGCAATGTGTTGCAGCAAAGCAATGCGCTGCGGACGGCGGACGATGTGCTGGGACAACAGGGAGGGCAGGGACATGAAGTGGGCGCTTTTTAACGGTGGCGGTGAGGAGTGAAGTTGGCCGCTTGCGGCGCATCAGTCAAGCCAAACACAGTTCCCTTGTAGGAGTGAGCCTGCTCGCGATAGCGGTGGATCAGTCGGCATCTATGTTGACAGTGAAGGCGCCATCGCGAGCAGGCTAACTCCTACAAGGGGGGTGCCGATTTCAGCTTCCGGGTTTCGGTGTGCGGGCCAGGCAATACACATCAATTCTCGCCGCCCCTGCATCCCTCAGCAGTCGCGCCAGAGCCTGGGCCGTGGCGCCGGTGGTCAGTACGTCATCGATCAACGCGATATGCCGACCGTTCACATCCGCATCGGGCGCCATAGCGAAGGCGTTACGCAAGTTGCGCTTGCGCGCCTTGGCGTCGAGGTCCTGCTGAGCGCTGGTGTCATGTATCCGCCGTAGAACATGTTCCTCAAAAGGCAGCTCAAGCTGTTTGCTCAACCATCGCGCCAGCATCGCCGCTTGATTGAAGCCTCGTTGACGCAAGCGCTTGTTCGACAACGGCACGGGCAACAACACGTCGGGGCGTGGCAGTCCCTCATCGAAGCGATGTTGCAGGTATTGTCCGGCAACGTCGGCGAGCAGGTGACCAAACGGCCATTTTGCGTTGTGTTTAAAACGCGTAATCAGACTGTCCACCGGGAAGTCATAACGCCACGGTGCAATGACCTGCTCGAAGGCCGGAGGCTCTAGCAGGCACTCGCCGCAAGTCAGGCCTGTGTCGGGCAGCGGCAGCGCGCAGCTCTGGCAGTGGTCGCCGAGCCAGGGCAATTCGGTTTCGCAGGCGACGCAGATTGGCATTTCTGCTTCTGCGGGCTCATCACACAGCAAGCAGGTCTGTACGTTTTTTAAACAGATGTAAACCTGTTGTTCGTGTCGTGGTTGACAGCGCATGGCTCTTCCTTAAATATGCCGAACATCCGTGTCGCGCCTGTGGGTATTCCATTCCCGCAGCCGCCAGCCAAGCATAACCAAGGAACTGCCCATGAGCGCCAGCACCTCTGCCACCCTGCGTCACGACTGGTCTTTAGCCGAAGTCAAAGCCCTCTTCGTACAGCCATTCAACGACTTGCTGTTCCAGGCACAGACGGTGCACCGCGCGCATTTCAACGCCAACCGCGTGCAGGTTTCGACCCTGCTGTCGATCAAGACCGGTGCCTGCCCGGAAGACTGCAAGTACTGTCCGCAGTCCGGTCACTACAACACCGGCCTGGAAAAAGAAAAACTGATGGAAGTGCAGAAGGTCCTCGAAGAGGCTGCCCGCGCCAAAGCCATCGGCTCCACGCGTTTCTGCATGGGGGCTGCGTGGAAACACCCGTCGGCCAAAGACATGCCGTATGTGCTGAAGATGGTTGAAGGCGTCAAGGCCATGGGCCTGGAAACCTGCATGACCCTCGGCCGTCTCGACCAGGAGCAGACTGCAGCGCTGGCCGAGGCCGGCCTGGATTACTACAACCACAACCTCGACACCTCGCCCGAGTTCTACGGCAGCATCATCACCACCCGCACCTACAGCGAGCGCCTGCAGACCCTGGCCTACGTGCGTGAGTCGGGGATGAAGATCTGCTCCGGTGGCATCCTCGGCATGGGCGAGTCGCTCGATGACCGCGCCAATCTGTTGATTCAACTGGCCAACCTGCCGGAGCATCCGGAGTCGGTTCCGATCAACATGCTGGTGAAAGTCGCCGGCACTCCGTTGGAGAGCGCTGATGACGTCGACCCGTTCGACTTCATCCGCATGCTCGCGGTAGCGCGCATCCTCATGCCGCAATCCCACGTGCGCCTGTCTGCCGGCCGCGAAGCGATGAACGAGCAGATGCAGGCGCTGGCGTTCTTCGCCGGTGCCAACTCGATTTTCTACGGCGACAAACTGCTGACCACCGCCAACCCGCAGGCCGACAAGGACATGCAACTGTTCGCCCGTCTGGGCATTCAGCCGGAAGCGCGCGAAGAGCATTCCGATGAAGTGCATCAGGCCGCGATCGAGCAGGCGCTGGTGGAGCAGAAGAGCGGCGAGCAGTTCTATAACGCCGCCGTCTGAACAAAGCTTGAAATGCAAAACCCCTGTAGGAGTGAGCCTGCTCGCGATAGCGGCCTGACATTCACCATTTATGTCGGCTGATACACCGCCATCGCGAGCAGGCTCACTCCTACATAGGATGTGTGTCATTAAAAAAGTCGAGGCCTGCATGTCTTTCGATCTCGCCGCACGCCTTGCTGCCCGCCGTGCCGAAAATCTCTATCGCCAGCGCCCCTTGCTCGAGTCCCCGCAGGGGCCTGAAGTGGTGGTCGACGGTCAGCCGTTGCTGGCGTTCTGCAACAACGACTACCTGGGCCTGGCCAATCACCCGCAGGTGATCGAAGCCTGGCGCGCCGGTGCCGAGCGCTGGGGCGTCGGTGGCGGGGCGTCGCATCTGGTGGTCGGCCACAGCGGTCCACACCACGCACTCGAAGAAGCATTGGCCGATCTCACGGGCCGGCCGCGAGCGCTGTTGTTCACCACCGGTTACATGGCCAACCTCGGCGCGGTCACGGCGCTGGTCGGGCAGGGCGATACCGTGCTTGAAGACCGGCTCAACCATGCCTCGCTGCTCGATGCAGGCCTGTTGTCCGGCGCGCGTTTCAATCGTTATCTGCACAATGACGCCGACAGTCTGGCCAAGCGTTTGGAGAAAGCCACCGGCAACACGCTGGTGGTCACCGACGGAGTGTTCAGCATGGACGGCGACATAGCCGATCTGCCGGCGCTGGCGCGGGAGGCCAAGGCCAGGGGCGCGTGGTTGATGGTCGACGATGCCCATGGCTTCGGTCCGCTGGGCGCCCATGGCGGCGGAATCGTCGAGCATTTCGGTTTGAGTCAGGACGATGTGCCGGTGCTGGTCGGCACCCTCGGCAAGGCGTTCGGCACCGCAGGCGCATTTGTCGCCGGCAGCGAAGAGCTGATCGAAAGCCTGATCCAGTTCGCCCGGCCGTACATCTACACCACCAGCCAGCCACCGGCGCTGGCCTGCGCGACGTTGAAAAGTCTGGAGTTGCTGCGCACGGAACACTGGCGTCGCGAACATTTGCAGACGCTGATCCGTCAGTTCCGCCACGGTGCGGAGCAGCTCGGTCTACAACTGATGGACAGCTTTACTCCGATCCAGCCCATCCTGATCGGCGACGCCGGTCGCGCCGTGCGCCTGTCGCAGATGCTGCGCGAACGCGGATTGATGGTCACCGCGATCCGCCCGCCCACCGTGCCCGCTGGCAGCGCACGTCTTCGCGTGACCCTGACCGCCGCCCACAGCGAGGCGCAGGTGCAGCTATTGTTAGAGGGACTGGCCGATTGCTTTGCCCAACTGCCGCCGGAGCCAAGCCATGCGTAATCGCCTGATTCTGCTGCCCGGCTGGGGCCTCGGGGTTTCACCGCTGGAGCCTTTGGCAGCGGCGTTGCAGGGACTCGACGAGCATCTGCATGTCGAGATCGAGCCGTTGCCGGAACTGGACTCCGGCGATCTGCAGGATTGGCTCGACGAACTCGATGAGCGTATTCCTCAGGATGTGTGGCTGGGCGGCTGGTCGTTGGGCGGCATGCTTGCTTCTGAATTGGCAGCACGGCGTGGCGAGCGTTGCTGCGGCCTGCTGACGCTGGCGAGCAATCCGTCCTTCGTTGCCCACGAGCAATGGCCGAGTGCGATGCCGGGGGAGACGTTCGATGCGTTTCTCGCTGGCTGCACGGCCGATCCCAAAACCACCCTCAAACGTTTCTCGCTGCTGTGTGCCCAAGGCGCGCAAGACCCGCGCGGTTTGTCGCGACTGATGCTCGGCGGTGCGCCAAACGCGGCGCCAACGGCATTGATGGCCGGGCTGGAATTGCTGGCGCAACTGGACACCCGTGGCGCGTTGCAGGCGTTTCGCGGCCCGCAATTGCACCTGTTCGCCGGGCAGGACGGATTGGTGCCAGCAGAGGCAGCAGGTGAGTTGTTTGCACTGCTGCCGGATATCGAGATTGGTCTGATTGAACAGGCCAGTCATGCGTTTCTTCTGGAAGACCCCCATGGTGTGGCGGGTGCGATCCAGGCTTTTTTACATGAGTGCGGTGATGACTGATTTGTCTCTTGTTGCGCTGCCCGGCGGCTTGCCCGACAAGCGCCAGGTCGCGGCCTCTTTTTCCCGTGCAGCGGCAAGCTATGACAGTGTTGCCGAGTTGCAGCGTGATGTCGGTTCGCAGTTGCTGCAGCGCTTGCCATCGGGTTTTGTGCCATCGCGCTGGCTGGATCTGGGCTGCGGCACCGGGTATTTCACTCGCGCATTGGCCGAGCGCTTTACTCAGGGGCAGGGGCTGGCGCTGGACATCGCCGAAGGCATGCTCGCGCACGCGCGTCCCTTGGGCGGTGCGCAGCATTTCATCGCCGGTGATGCCGAACGTCTGCCGCTGCGGGATGCGACGTGTGATCTGCTTTTCTCCAGCCTCGCGGTGCAGTGGTGTGCGGACTTCGAGTCGGTGCTCAGTGAGGCTTTTCGCGTGCTGAAACCCGGCGGGATTTTTGCGTTTGCTAGTCTTTGTGTAGGGACGTTGTACGAATTGCGCGACAGTTGGCGTCAGGTCGATGGCTTGGTGCACGTCAACCGCTTCCGCGAGTTCACCCGTTATCAACAGTTGTGCATGGCCAGTGGTTTACACACGGTGAGTCTGCAGAATCAGGCGCACGTACTGCATTACCCGGATGTGCGCAGCCTGACGCATGAGCTCAAGGCGCTGGGTGCGCACAATCTGAACCCTGGTCGTCCGGGTGGCTTGACCGGGCGGGCGCGGATTCTCGGTCTGGTCGAAGCATATGAGCAGTACCGTCAGGCACAAGGATTGCCGGCGACCTATCAGGTGGTTTACGCCGTGTTGGAGAAACCCTTATGAGCGCAGCCTATTTCATCACCGGAACGGACACCGATGTCGGCAAGACCACCGTGGCTGCCGGCTTGCTGCATGCGGCGCGGTCGGCGGGGCTGAGTACGGCGGCGGGTAAACCGGTGGCTTCGGGCTGCGAAGTGACGCCCAAGGGACTGCGCAATGCCGATGCACTGGCGCTGCTGGCCGAATGTTCGGTGCCGCTGACTTATCAACAGGTCAATCCGGTGGCGTTCGAACCTGCGATCGCCCCGCATCTGGCGGCGCGGGAGGCGGGCGTGGCGCTGACGGTGCAATCGTTGCTGGCGCCGATGCGCGAGATTCTGGCGCTGAATGCCGATTTCACCCTCATCGAAGGTGCGGGTGGCTGGCGGGTGCCGTTGGCGGATCAGGCCAATCTTTCGGACCTGGCCATTGCCTTGAAGCTGCCAGTGATTCTGGTGGTAGGTGTTCGGCTGGGGTGCATCAGTCACGCCTTGCTGACGGCTGAGGCGATCGCGCGCGATGGTCTGCAACTGGCCGGGTGGGTGGCCAACATCATTGATCCGAAGACTTCGCGGCTGGAAGAGAATCTGGCGACGCTGGCTGAACGGCTACCGGCGCCGTGCCTGGGGCGCGTGCCGAAATTGAAGTCGCTTAGCGCTGAGGCGGTGGCTGATCACTTGCAACTCGATCTGCTCGACTAATGTTTTTGGCTATGACGAGGCACTGTGCCATCAGTATTTTTGACGGGTGTTTTTCTGGCGCCTCTGCTTCAATGGCACCCATTGATCCTTCCCAAGGATGAGAACTCCCATGGAAATCTCCGGTAACACAGCTTTTTATGCGGGTTTGAGCACCATTCAGACCGGGCAGAACCGCGTCGATCAGGCCGCCAGCCAGATTGCCAACAACACCATCGAGCGTTCGGTCACCAGCCAGTCTTCCGAGGCACAGGTCGATCGTCTGCGCGGCATTGATCGCAGCCAGCAAATGGATCCGGGCAGCGCCATGGCCGAGATGGCCCAAGGCAAGTTCCAAGTCGAGCTGGGCACCAAAGTCGCCAAGGCTTCCGATGAAATGCTTGGGACGATCATCGATACATTTGCCTGATTTTTCTCAATCAGTGTTTGCCGAACGCCGCGTCTTGTCGCGGCGTTTTTCGTTGTAAGTCCTTCTCCCTCAACTAATCTTTTTTATCGCCCATGACGCTTCACCGTCCATGGCGGTTTGCTGTGTCCGGTGTTTGAAAGCAGTGATGACGAACGGCAAAAGATCGACGCTTGACAAGGTTTCGGCGTAAACGTATGTTTCAAACAACTGTTTGACCGTCACAACAAATCAACACGGTCGTTCATTCCCGGTTACATCAGCAGAGGTTTATCGCTATGCCTGACTACAAGGCCCCCTTGCGTGATATTCGCTTCGTTCGTGACGAACTGCTCGGCTACGAAGCGCATTATCAGAGCCTTCCGGCTTGCGCCGACGCAACGCCGGACATGGTTGACGCCATTCTCGAAGAAGGCGCCAAGTTTTGTGAGCAGGTACTGGCACCGCTGAACCGTGTGGGCGACCTCGAAGGCTGCACCTGGAGCGAGTCCGGCGTGAAAACCCCGACTGGCTTCAAAGAGGCGTACAAGCAATTCGTCGAAGGCGGCTGGCCAAGCCTGGCGCACGACGTCGAGCACGGCGGTCAAGGCCTGCCGGAGTCGCTGGGTCTGGCCGTCAGCGAAATGGTTGGCGAAGCCAACTGGTCGTGGGGCATGTACCCAGGCCTGTCGCACGGCGCGATGAACACCATCTCCGAGCACGGTACCCCAGAGCAGCAAGACGCTTACCTGACCAAACTGGTTTCCGGCGAGTGGACCGGCACCATGTGTCTGACCGAACCGCACTGCGGCACCGACCTGGGCATGCTGCGCACCAAGGCCGAGCCTCAGGCCGACGGTTCCTACAAGGTTTCCGGCACCAAGATCTTCATCTCGGCCGGCGAACACGACATGGCCGACAACATCGTCCACATCGTACTGGCCCGCCTGCCGGACGCGCCGGCTGGCACCAAAGGCATTTCCCTGTTTATCGTTCCAAAGTTCCTGCCGAATGCTGATGGCACTCTCGGTGCACGCAACGCAGTGAGCTGTGGTTCGCTGGAACACAAGATGGGCATCCACGGCAACGCCACTTGCGTGATGAACTTCGACGGTGCCACCGGTTTCCTGATCGGCCCGGCGAACAAAGGCCTGAACTGCATGTTCACCTTTATGAACACCGCACGTCTGGGTACCGCGCTGCAAGGTCTGGCCCACGCCGAAATCGGCTTCCAGGGCGGCCTGAAATACGCTCGCGACCGTCTGCAAATGCGCTCCCTGACTGGCCCGAAAGCGCCGGACAAAGCTGCTGACCCAATCATCGTGCACCCTGACGTGCGCCGCATGCTGTTGACCATGAAGGCATTCGCCGAAGGCAACCGCGCGATGGTGTACTTCACTGCCAAGCAGGTCGACATCGTCAAATACGGCGTCGATGAAGAAGAGAAGAAGAAGGCCGACGCACTGCTGGCGTTCATGACCCCAATCGCCAAGGCATTCATGACCGAAGTCGGTTTCGAATCCGCCAACCACGGCGTGCAGATCTACGGCGGCCACGGCTTCATCGCCGAGTGGGGCATGGAGCAGAACGTTCGCGACAGCCGCATTTCGATGCTGTACGAAGGCACCACCGGTATCCAGGCTCTCGACTTGCTGGGCCGTAAAGTGCTGATGACTCAAGGTGAGGCTCTGAAAGGCTTCACCAAGATCGTCCACAAGTTCTGCCAGAACAACGAAGGCAACGAAGCCGTCAAAGAATTCGTTGCACCGCTGGCTGCACTGAACAAGGAGTGGGGCGAGCTGACCATGAAGGTCGGTATGGCGGCCATGAAAGATCGCGAAGAAGTCGGCGCGGCCTCTGTGGACTACCTGATGTACTCCGGTTACGCCTGCCTGGCCTATTTCTGGGCCGACATGGCACGTCTGGCAGCCGAGAAACTGGCAGAAGGCACCGGCGACGCAGCGTTCTACACCGCCAAGCTGCAAACCGCGCGTTTCTACTTCCAGCGCATCCTGCCACGCACCCGTACCCACGTGGCCACCATGCTGTCGGGCGCGAACAACCTGATGGACATGAAAGAAGAAGATTTCGCACTGGGCTACTAAGCCTTAACGCGGTCTGACGAAACCGCTGCTCCTCCCGGGGCAGCGGTTTTTTTGTTTCTGAATCGCTCAGAAACCCGGGTTTTCTGCCGTTAAAGAGACTGCATGTGATCTGGATCACATTGTGTGTGCTTAACTGGCCACATTGCAGGCACAATGCCATCTCTTTGATATGACGGGTCGGAGCTTTACCCTTGCCGCGTTCTTCCGCTGTACGTTTCAGTCATTTCCTACCTTCACTGCTGTTGTTGCTCGCGGGGTTGGCGGCTGCGTACGTCAAAGACCTCAACGTGTTCTTCACGTCACTGTTCAACGTGCTGCCGACTCTGGTGCTGCTGTTGGGCGGCGCTTACTGTGCGGTTTACCGACGTCAGCGTGAACTGTTTCTGATGCTCACGGTGTACATCGCCTACTTTCTGCTCGACACTCAGACCGACTATTATCGCGACAACGGCAAAGTGCGCGAAGACGCCGCCGTGGTGTTCCACCTGGTCTGCCTGCTGCTGCCGTTGCTGTTCGGCCTGTTCGCCGCGTGGCAGGAGCGCACCCATCTGTTTCAGGACATGGTCGCGCGCTTCGCCGTGTTGTTGGCCTTTGGCAGCGTCGCCCTCGGCCTTGAGCAGAGCTATCCCCAGGCGCTGTTGATGTGGCTTTCGGAGATTCGCTGGCCAGCGCTGCACGGTGCGTGGATGAGCCTGATCCAGATGTCCTATCCGGTGTTCCTCTCGGCGTTCCTGTTGCTGGCCTGGCAATACTGGCGCAACCCGCGTCCGCTGCATGCGGCGCAATTGGTCGGCTTGCTCGGGGTGTTCTGGATGCTGCCGAAAACCTTCATTCTGCCGTTCACCCTGAACATCATGTGCAGCCAGGTGATGCTGATGATTGCCGCTGCTGTGGCGCATGAGGCCTACCAAATGGCCTTCCGCGATGAACTCACCGGTCTGCCGGGGCGTCGTGCGCTCAATGAGCGTATGCAGCGGCTGGGCCGCAACTATGTGCTGGCGATGAGCGACGTCGATCACTTCAAGAAATTCAACGACACCCACGGCCATGATGTCGGTGACCAGGTACTTCGACTGGTCGCCAGCAAACTGTCGAAAATCAGCGGTGGCGGTAGGGCGTATCGCTATGGCGGTGAGGAATTCGCCCTGGTGTTTGCAGGCAAAACCCTCGAGGAGTGCATGCCGCACCTGGAAGTCATTCGCGAGTCGATTGCCTCCTACAACATTCAGCTGCGCAATCAGGAAAACCGTCCGCAGGATGACCTGCAAGGACGTCAGCGCCGTGGTGGCACTGGTGCTTCAAGTGTGTCGGTCACGGTCAGTATCGGCGTCGCTGAGCGCGTGGAGCAGCGCACGCCGGAAGAAGTTCTGAAGTCCGCTGACCAGGCGTTGTACAGCGCCAAGGGGGCCGGGCGTAACTGCGTCATGGCGTTCGGGCAGAACCGTCGCGGTGCGGTACGCATGGACGCTGCGGCAGGCTGAATTGCGCTCTGCTCAACGCGCCTCTCTTCAATAAAAAGCCCGCTGATCGCGGGCTTTGTTTTTGGTTGAATTACTGGTGACTAAAAATAACAAATCAGTCACTGCCTGACCCTATGTGTCGCAAAAGTTGTTGAGGTACACTCGGCCTCAACGAAAACACTCTTCCACGAATCACCTGTTTAGATCTTGCGAGGTTTGCCATGGCTGACTACAAAGCGCCGCTGCGCGATATGCGCTTCGTCCTCAATGAAGTATTCGAGGTCGCCAAACTCTGGGCCGAACTGCCGGCATTGGCCGAGACCGTCGATGCCCAAACCGTAGAAGCCATTCTCGAAGAGGCCGGCAAGGTCACCAGCAAAAGCATTGCGCCGCTGAGCCGGGCTGCCGACGAAGAAGGCTGCCACTGGAAGGACGGTGCCGTCACCACGCCGGCCGGTTTCCCACAGGCTTATCAGACTTACGCTGAAGGCGGCTGGGTCGGTGTCGGTGGCGATCCGGCCTACGGCGGCATGGGCATGCCCAAGGCCGTTTCGGCGCAGGTCGAAGAGATGGTCAACTCCGCCAGTTTGTCGTTCGGTCTGTACCCGATGCTGACCGCCGGCGCCTGCCTGTCGATCAACGCCCACGCCAGCGAAGAGCTGAAAGCGGCGTACCTGCCGAACATGTACGCCGGGATCTGGGCCGGTTCCATGTGCCTGACCGAGCCGCACGCCGGCACCGACCTGGGCATCATCCGCACCAAGGCCGAACCTCAGGCCGACGGGTCCTACAAGGTCAGCGGCACCAAGATCTTCATCACCGGTGGTGAGCACGACCTGACCGAAAACATCATTCACCTGGTGCTGGCGAAACTGCCGGACGCACCCGCCGGCCCGAAAGGCATTTCGCTGTTCCTGGTGCCGAAGTTCATGGTCAATGCCGATGGCAGCCTGGGCGCGCGCAACCCGGCGAACTGCGGTTCGATCGAACACAAGATGGGCATTCAGGCGTCTGCCACCTGCGTGATGAACTTCGACGAAGCCGTGGGGTATCTGGTCGGTGAGCCGAACAAGGGCCTGAACGCGATGTTCACCATGATGAACTACGAGCGTCTGGGCGTCGGCATTCAAGGCCTGGCCAGCGGCGAGCGTTCTTATCAGAACGCCGTCGAATATGCCCGTGATCGTCTGCAGAGCCGTTCGCCGACCGGCGCGCAGAACAAGGACAAGGTCGCTGACCCGATCATCGTCCACCCGGACGTGCGTCGCATGCTGCTGACCATGAAAGCCTCGAACGAAGGTGGCCGCGCATTCTCCACCTACGTGGCGATGCAGCTCGATACCGCCAAGTTCAGCGAAGACGCCACCACCCGCAAACGTGCGGAAGATCTGGTGGCGCTGCTGACGCCAGTGGCCAAGGCATTCCTCACCGACCTCGGTCTGGAGACCACCGTTCACGGCCAGCAGATTTTCGGCGGCCACGGCTACATCCGCGAGTGGGGCCAGGAGCAACTGGTGCGTGACGTGCGCATCACCCAGATCTACGAAGGCACCAACGGCATTCAGGCGCTGGACCTGGTCGGGCGAAAGATCGTTGGCAGCGGCGGTGTGTTCTACAAGCTGTTCGCTGACGAGATCCGCCACTTCACCGCAACTGCCAGCGCTGACCTGAGCGAATTCACCAAGCCGCTGAACGATGCCGTCAGCACCCTCGACGAGCTGACGGCATGGCTGCTGGGTCGGGCGAAAACCAATCCGAACGAAATCGGCGCTGCCTCGGTCGAATATCTGCAAGCGTTTGGCTACGTTTCCTACGCCTACATGTGGGCACTGATGGCCAAAGCCTCGCTGGGCAAGGAAGCGCAGGACGATTTCTACGCCAGCAAGCTGGGCACCGCGCGGTTCTATTTCGCCCGTCTGCTGCCGCGCATCCACTCGTTGAGCGCATCGGTGAAGGCTGGCAGTGAATCGCTGTTCCTGCTGAACGCTGAGCAGTTCTGATGATGTAACGTCATGTAAGCATTCTCTTACGTGACGTGCTGCTGTTCTCCCATAGGCGTAGATTGGATCCACAGCTAATCTACAACTCATGGACGTCGCGCAGGAAGCGCAAAGCAACAACATGGACACGTAGGATTCTGCCAGGGTGGCGGAGTGAAATGGATGTCAGGGAAACAGTCTGCAAAGCCCCGCTTCGGCGGGGTTTTCTTTTGCCTGAAGAAAAGTGTTCAGGCTAGGGGATCCAGCGCCGGTTTCACTTCACGTTCCATCACTTCCTCCAACAATGTCCGTAGCAGCGCCAAAGACGCCTGCTGGCGTTGTACGTCGCGACACACCAGACCAACCTTCAGCGGCACCCGTGGTTCGCTCAGTGGCTTCCACAGCAGATCCTCATCGTCGTACTCCTTCTGCGAACGTCCGGGAAGTACCGTCGCCAGTTTGGTGTGCGGCAGGCTGTCGAGAATCCCCAGCATATTGTTCAGCTCGGCCTGAACTTGCGGGCGCCGTCCCAGGCTGGTCAGCTGAGCCTGCCAGATCTGCCGAATCTGGAACTCTTCGCCCAGCAGCAACATCGGCAGCTCGGCCGCCTGACGGATCGAAACCTTCTTGAACTCACGCAACGGATGATCTGCCGGGATCACCAGCGTCAGCTCATCTTCGTAGAGCATCACGCCATGCAGCCCGGGCTGTCGCGGTGGCAGGTAGCTGATGCCAATGTCCAGCGAGCCGTTGAGCAAGCGACGTTCGATTTCCAGCCCACTCAGCTCATAAATCTGCACCACCAGATGCGGCTGCGCCTTGCGCACCCGCTCGAGCATTTGCGGTACGAGGCTGGTGTGTACGGTTTGCAGCACGCCAATCGCCAGGGTGCGTAATGCCTGGCCCTTGAAGTTGCCCAGCGCCTCACGTGCCCGTTGCAAACCATCGAGCAGTGGCAGGGCGTGGTTGTACAAGGTGTGCGCGGCGAGGGTCGGCAGCAGGCGTTTGCTGCTGCGTTCGAACAGGGTGACGTCGAGGTTTTGTTCGAGTTGGCGAATCTGCTGCGACAGCGCCGGTTGCGAGATCGACAGGCGCTCGGCGGCTCGGCCGACATGGCCTTCTTCGTAGACCGCGACGAAATAACGCAGTTGTTTAAAATCCATAAGTAATTCTTATCGAAAATGCTGGTAAATCGAAATGGCCCGAAGCCCTCGCTGAGCCTAGTCTAACTGCAATCACAAGGCTTACAGGGCCATAAAGCGCGATGAATAGCGTTTGCTTCGACAGTGTTTGCATAGGCAGTTCAAAAAACCTCACGCGAGGTTTTTTTCAATGAATCTGTTCAGTTTGCGGCGCCAGACGCCGAGTCTTGATGACCTCGCGTTCGAGGCCAACCCACGCGATGCCGGCGAAAGCCTGAATGCCGAACGGCTGATGCCCAGCGTTGAACGACCACAGCAGGTGTTCGTTCGCGGCCAGGGTTCCTGGCTGTGGGACAGCAATGATCGCGCCTACCTCGACTTCTCTCAGGCCGGCGGCGCCAACAGTCTGGGGCACAGCCCATCGGCGCTGGTCAAAGCGATTGCCGGTCAGGCTCAGGCGCTGATCAATCCCGGTTTCAATCTGCACAATCGCGGCATGCTCAGCCTCGCCGAGCGCCTGTGTGCCAGCACCTCAAGCGATCAGGCCTACTTGCTCAACAGCGGCAGTGAGGCCTGTGAAGCGGCGATCAAACTGGCGCGTAAATGGGGCCAACTGCATCGTGGCGGCGCGTCACGGATCATCGTGGCGAAGCAAGGCTGCCACGGTCGCAGTCTGGCGACGATTTCGGCGTCGGACAGTTGCAACCTGCACAACCGTTTCGCTCCGTTGCTGCCGGGTTTCGATCTGGTGCCGTTCAACGACTTGCCGGCGCTGCATGCGGCTGTCGATGCGCAAACCGTGGCGATCATGCTCGAACCGATCCAGAGCGATGCCGGGGTGATTGCGGGCACCGAGCATTACCTCAAAGGCGTTGAGCGGCTGTGCCGCGAACTGGGCATTCTGCTGATTCTCGATGAAGTCCAGACCGGCATCGGTCGCTGCGGTACCTTGCTCGCCGAACAGTCCTACGGCGTACGCGCCGATATCGTCGTGCTCGGCAAAGGGCTTGGTGGTGGCGTGCCGCTGGCGGCGCTGCTGGCCCGGGGCCAGGCTTGCTGCTTCGAGGTGGGCGAGTTGGGCGGTACTCATCACGGCAACGCACTGATGACAGCGGCCGGCCTGGTGGTGCTCGACAGCGTGCAGGACCGGGCGTTTCTGCAGCAAGTCAACGACCACGGCCAGTACCTGCGCGAAGGCCTCGCTCGACTGGCACACCGTTACGGCCAAGGCGAGTTGCGTGGGCAAGGGCTGTTCTGGGGACTGAGCCTGTCAGAGGGTTGCGCTGATGCTGTGGTCAATGCCGCCCTGCTTGAAGGCCTGTTGCTCAACGCCCCGCAAGCCAACTGCCTGCGTTTCACTCCGGCACTCACCGTCAGCAAGGCCAACATCGACGAAATGCTCCTGCGCCTGACCCGTGCCTTCTCGCGGGTGCGTACCGCGCAATTGCAATGTCGCAAAGGGATTGCCGTCTGAGCTGAAGTTTCCTACCCGATTTCAAGAACCGTCTCGCGGTATAACGCACGCCTCACGCCTGATTCTTTTGGCGTGGGGCGTTTTTTTGTGCTCGATGATGGCGATCAAATGGCGTTTGCACTGAACCCTGACGAACGGCACGGGTCGATTAGCTTGTATGGCTCAAGTGAGCCAACCCCCCAATCAGGAGCTGCCCCATGGACTTCATTCGCATCATCATCGCCATTCTGTTGCCGCCACTGGGTGTGTTTCTGCAGGTCGGGTTCGGCGGGGCGTTCTGGCTGAACATTCTGCTGACGCTATGTGGCTACATTCCGGGGATCGTGCATGCGGTGTACATCATCGCCAAGCGCTGAGTTCAGCGGCGCCCAGTAGATAGCTTTCGCGAGCAGGCTCGCTCCCACTGGGGATTTGTGAACACCACAGATCCATTGTGGGAGCGAGCCTGCTCGCGAATGGGTCGACGCTAATTTGAAAGAAGCGCGGTACTCAGTCCGCCAACCCCATCACCCGCCGATAAAACGTCCACTCCTGCTCCAGCGCATGCGCCTGATTCACCGCCCGGCGTAAGCCATGGCGCTCTTCAGCGTAGTAATGCGCCTCGACCGCGATGCCATTGCGCTCCAGTGCCATGACCATGTCGCGGGTCTGTTGCGGCACGACGACGGCGTCCAGTTCGCCCTGAAAGAAAATCACCGGCACACGAATGTTGCTCGCGTGCAGCAATGGCGTGCGGGCGGCGTAGCGGTCGGCGTCCTGTACGGGATCGCCGATCAGCCAGTCCAGATAATCACCTTCGAACTTGTGCGTCGCCCGGGCCAGTGCCACGGGGTCGCTGACGCCGTACAAACTGGCGCCCGCACGGAACACCTGCTGGAACGCCAACGCGCACAACGTTGTGTAACCCCCGGCACTGCCACCGCGGATGAAGGCGCGCTCGCCGTCGATCAAGCCTTGTTCCGCCAGATACGCCACCACCGCGCAGGCGTCCTCGACATCCACTTCCCCCCAGCTCAGATGCAAAGCCTGGCGATACTCGCGGCCATAACCGCTGCTGCCGCGATAGTTGAGGTCGGCGACGGCGAAACCGCGTTGCGTCCAGTACTGGATGCGCGGGTCGAGCATCGGGTAGCAGGCTGAGGTCGGGCCGCCGTGGATGAACACCACCAGCGGTGGCCTGGATTCGTCGTTCATTGCCGGATAGAAGAAACCGTGGGCCTCACCCGAGCCACTTGGATAACGCAGGGTTTGCGGACGGCTGATGCGATCGGCAGGCAAAGGCGCCACGCCACCGGCCAGCACGCTGACTTCGTGAGTGGCGCGATCAATGGCGATCACCGCTGAAGGGCTGATCGGCGAGGCGGCGATGCAGTAGATGAACTGCTGATCCAGCGCCAGATGCCGGAAGCGGCTGTAGTCGCCAGTGAAGTCTTCGTCGCCGAGCATCAGGCGACCAAAACCACCTTCGCTCCAGCTCGCCAAAAACGAACTCTCGACAGGCAGCCAGGTGCAGCCACCCAGTTGCCACGGCGCCGGGGCATGATCGGCCTGCGCCGCTGGCAATGGCCTCAAGCCGTCGGAGGTTTCAGCCCATGGCTGCCAGAATCCACCGCGATCGGTCAGGCAATACAGGCGATTTTCGGCGTCGAATCGCGGTTGCTGGATCGACTCTTCAAGGTCGTCACCGGCGACGCAGCGGGGTGCGGAAAAACCACCCTCAGCCATATGCTCGGCCACCATCAGTCGCGTAGACGTCCACGGCTGATGTGGTCGGCTCCACTCGATCCACGCCAGTCGCGAACCGTCCGGGCTGATGATCGGCGCAGCGTAAAAGTCCGCGCCTTCTGCCAGCAAATGCCGCATGCCGTCAGCCAGATCAATGGCTACCAGCCGATGTTGATCTTGCTGTTCCTCAACCGCCAGAACCTGGCCGAAAGCGAAATGCAGATCGCCATAACGACACTCGCCTGACGTCAGCGCCTCAGGCACGCCCTCCAGTGTCTGCCGATACAGCTGCTGGTCTGCCTCATTGACGAAAACCACCCCCTCAGGCGTCAGACAAAACGCGCCACCGCCATATTCGTACACCCGGCTACGCACGCTGAAACCCGCAGGCGTCAGACATTTCGCCACGCCGTCGCGCCAATGCCAGATCCGGCACGCGGCATCCTCCGGGCGATATTCATTCCAGAACAAACCGTGGGTGCCGAGTTGCAGTTCGGCGAAATCCATTCCGGCGGCGACGGCTTGCGAGGCGCTGAAAGGTTCAGCCCTTGGCGATGAGGCGTGAGTTTCGTTCATTGCGAAAGGCCAGTTGTTCGATGGTCTGGGTGGCGTGCTCTGCTTCTTCGCGGGCCTTGAGGATTACGCCGTGATGTTCGGATTTGCTGCACACCGGGTCGGCATTGCTCGCGTCACCCGTGAGCATGAACGCCTGGCAGCGGCAGCCGCCGAAGTCCTTTTCTTTCTCGTCGCAGGAGCGGCACGGCTCGGGCATCCAGTCGTAACCGCGAAAGCGATTGAAGCCGAACGAGTCGTACCAGATGTGCTGCATGCTGTGATCGCGCACATTGGGAAACTGAACCGGCATCTGCCGGGCACCGTGGCAGGGCAGGGCGGTGCCGTCCGGGGTGACGGTTAGAAAGATGCTGCCCCAGCCGTTCATGCAGGCTTTCGGGCGTTCTTCGTAGTAGTCCGGGGTGACGAAAATCAGCTTGCACGGATGCCCTTCGGCCTCCAGTTTGGCGCGGTATTGGTTGGTGATGCGTTCGGCGCGCACCAGTTGTTCCTGGGTCGGCAACAGGCCGACCCGGTTGAGCTGCGCCCAGCCGTAGAACTGGCAGGTGGCGAGTTCGACGAAGTCGGCCTCAAGCGCGATGCACAGCTCGATGATGCGGTCGATCTTGTCGATGTTGTGCCGATGGGTGACGAAGTTCAGCACCATCGGATAACCGTGGGCCTTCACCGCACGGGCCATTTCCAGTTTCTGCGCGAAGGCTTTTTTCGAGCCGGCGAGCAGATTGTTCACTTGCTCGTCACTGGCCTGAAAACTGATCTGGATGTGATCGAGGCCAGCCTTCTTGAAGTCGCTGATTTTCTGCTCGGTCAGGCCGATGCCGGAGGTGATCAGGTTGGTGTAGAAACCCAACTGCCGCGCCTCATGAATCAGTTCGGCGAGATCCTGCCGCACCAAAGGCTCGCCGCCGGAAAAGCCCAGTTGCGCCGCGCCCATCTCCCGCGCTTCGCGGAAGACCTTGATCCACTGCTCGGTACTCAGCTCTTTGCCCTGCTCGGCGAAATCCAGTGGATTGGAGCAGTACGGGCATTGCAGCGGGCAGCGGTAGGTCAGCTCGGCGAGCAGCCACAGCGGCAGGCCGACCTCAGGCTTGGGCGGCAGATCAGTCAAGGGTGATCCAGTGCTGCGCACGGGCAACCTCCATGAATTGCTCGATATCGTCACCGAGCTCGGGCACGCCGGGGAACTGCTCATCGAGTCTGGCGATGATCGCCGTGACATCGCGCTCACCGTCGATCAAACCCCCGATCAGCGCGGCGCTGTCGTTGAGCTTGATCATGCCCTCGGGGTAGAGCAGCACGTGGCCTTTCTGCGCCGGTTCGTACTGGAAGCGGTAGCCGGGACGCCAGGTCGGGATCTTGCTGCGATCGAAACTCATAGGGTGATTCCTTTGTGCCAGACCCGTTGCTCGGTGACACTGTGATACGGCGGGCGGTTCAGTTCGTAAGCCATGCTCATGGCATCGAGCATGCTCCAAAGAATGTCCAGTTTGAACTGGAGAATTTCCAGCATGCGCTCCTGGCCTTCGCGGGTCTTGTAGTGCTCGAGCGTGATCGCCAGCCCGTGCTCGACATCGCGCCGGGCCTGCCCGAGGCGGGTACGGAAGTACTCGTAACCGGCCGGATCGATCCACGGGTAATGCTGCGGCCAACTGTCGAGGCGCGACTGGTGGATCTGTGGCGCGAACAGTTCGGTCAACGAGCTGCTGGCGGCTTCCTGCCAACTGGCACGGCGGGCGAAGTTGACGTAGGCATCGACGGCGAAACGCACGCCGGGCAGCACCAGTTCCTGGGAGCGCAGTTGATCCGGGTCGAGGCCGACCGCTTGACCGAGGCGCAGCCAGGCTTCGATACCACCGTCTTCACCGGGGGCGCCGTCGTGATCGAGCAGGCGTTGAATCCACTCGCGACGGATCTCGCGATCCGGGCAATTGGCGAGAATTGCCGCGTCTTTCAGGGGGATGTTCACCTGATAGTAGAAGCGGTTGGCGACCCAGCCCTGAATCTGTTCGCGGGTGGCGCGACCTTCATACATCGCCACGTGGTAGGGGTGGTAGATGTGGTAGTAGGCGCCTTTGGCACGCAGGGCCGCTTCGAATTCGGTGGGGGACATTGGCGTGTCAGTCATGTCTGTTCTCCGGGAACAACCATTGGATTCAGTGTTGTCTGCTCGCGATAGACCGCGCAGCGGTCTCAAAGGCTTACAACACAATGCTCATGCCGTCATACGCCACTTCAACATTACGCCGCGCCAACTCCGCACGCTCCGCCGAATCCTCATCGAGAATCGGGTTGGTGTTGTTGATGTGGATAAGCACCTTGCGCTGCTCGGGCAACTGCTCCAGTACTTCGAGCATGCCGCCGGGGCCGTTTTGCGCCAAGTGGCCCATCTCGCGCCCGGTGCGGGTGCCGACGCCACGGCGCTGCATTTCATCGTCGTCCCACATCGTGCCGTCGACCAACAGGCAATCGCTGCCAGCCATGATCTCCAGCAACGGCGCATCAACCTTGCCCAGCCCCGGCGCATAGAACAGCTTGCCGCCTGTCTTCAGGTCTTCGACGATCAGGCCGATGTTGTCGCCCGGGTGCGGGTCGAAGCGGTGCGGCGAGTACGGCGGCGCTGCGCTACGCAACGGCAGCGGAGTAAAGCGCAGGTTCGGGCAGGCGGCGACGGTGAAGCTCTGGTCGAGTTCGATGCGGTTCCAGTTCAACCCGCCGTTCCAGTGGGTGAGCATCTTGAACAGCGGGAAACCGGTGCTCAGGTCTTCGTGAACCATGTCCGTGCACCAGACCTGATGCGGGCAGCCTTCGCGCAGGCTGAGCAGGCCGGTGGTGTGGTCGATCTGGCTGTCCATCAGGATGATCGCGCTGATGCCGGTGTCACGCAGAGCGCGGCCCGGTTGCATCGGGGCGAAGCTCTGCAGTTGCGCGCGGATGTCTGGCGAGGCGTTGCACAGCACCCAGTTCACGCCGTCATCGGAAATCGCGATGGACGATTGGGTGCGGGCCTTGGCATTCAGGCTGCCGTCGCGAAAGCCTGCGCAATTGACGCAGTTGCAGTTCCACTGCGGAAATCCGCCACCGGCGGCCGAACCCAGAATCTGGACGAACATGAACGCTCCCATCTTTCAACGCTGAAAATAAAACGCCCCGGCGAGCCGAGGCGTTGCACTGCAAGTCTGCGTAGGCAGAACTCAGCGGCTGGCGAAGTACATGGTGACTTCGAAGCCGATACGCAGGTCGGTGTAAGCCGGTTTGGTCCAAGCCATGAGGTGACTCCTTCAAGTGGGTGATGCGGTGGATGGGATAGCGCTGTCCATAGTTATAGTCCACGGCAGCGCAGGGATGTTCCAAATAGTTAGGCTGCTATGTTACTCAAAATTTCCAGGTGATTGCCCGTGAATCTTTGAGAAAGCTCCTTGCAGCTTGAGTAATGATCATTTTCCTGCTTGCCACGGCGCGCCGGGTGAAGCGCTGCTGGCCAGACAGTGCCAGCCGCCCTCGGCGCTGATCAGGCGTTGCGCCGCCGCCAGCAGTGCCGGGCGCTCCAGTTGCGCGATGGCTGCGATCAGTTGTGTCAGATAATCCGACGAGTGGCCGGCGAGCTTGGCCTGCCACAGCAACTCGGCGGCATCCTTGGCGGACAGGTTGCTCTCGTCCAATTGCTCTGCGAGAGACTGGCGCAGCTGGTTGAAACTGTGGTCATCCAGACGTTCGATCAGTCCGGGAACGCTGGCGAGGAACCGCTGGATATGCCCGAGCAACGCCACTGGCGCGGCGTTGGGCGACTGCACCCCAAACAGCAATCCGGTCTGGCCGTGGATCTGTCGCAAGGCGCTGAACACAGCATAACCCAACTGCAACTCGACCCGTAGGCGCTGATAGAACGGGGCCTGGCACAGCTGCGCGAGCAGACGCCAGGCGGCTTCGTCGGCGATCTCGTGGCCCGCAGTCGGGCAGAACAGCAGCAGTGCGTATTCGCTGGAGGCTGTGTCGATGTGGTACCAGACATGTCGAGTGTTGCTCGCTGGCGTTGCAGGGATCTGGTTGTCCGGGATGCCGGGGATGCGACTCAGGGCCAGGCCCATGGCGGATTGGGTCTGCGCGCTGAGGCCCAGGGCCAGTCCGTCCCAACGGGAAGTTGTCCACAGCTGTTTGGTGTCGTCCGAGCGCGCCGCCGTTGGCAGGCAACGTTCTGGCAATGCCTTGAGCAACTCGCGGATCGCTATCAACGGCGCTTCCGGCTCTGCGCTCGAAGAATTGGCGTCAACGTGCGTCAGGCATTTCAGCGCATGTTCCAGGACACTGGGCATCGGTTCTTGCAGCCCGGTCAGTTTCAGCAGCCATTGAGTCCCGCTGGCACTGAACGACAATTCGACCCCGGCCTGACGTGCGTCTTCCCGGGTTTCTCGCAGACTGTGTTGCAGCTTCCCGTGCAGATCGTTCGTTGCTGCTGCTTCCAACTGCCAGCGCAGGTAAATCGCCCCCTCATCATCGCTATCCGCCAAGGCCTGGCTGAATTGCATCGGCGATCGTTCGCGGCGGCTGCGTGAGCGATCCTGGGCAAAGGTACGCAGGCCTCGGTGGGCGCTGGTTTGACCGCGAATCAGCCCGGCGTTGGCCAGCGGTTCGCTGGAACCGAGGAAAGGGTTGGCGGCAGGCAGGTGCCAGTGCGCGCTGAAGTTATCCACAACACCGATGTCGCTCAGGATCTGTTTGAGGGCGACGACGCCGTTTTCCGACAAGCCGTGTTCGAGCTGTTCGCTGTCGAGCCGCGCCAATTGCAGTGCGCCGCTGATTTGCTGTAGACGTTCCAGCAACCTGGCGTACTCCTCGCGCAACGCTGCCCAGTCCTGTTGCGCGGCGAAGAAACTCAACCAATCCAGCGCCTGTTCACCAATGGCGCTCAGGGATTCGGCCGGAGCAGTGAATTGCAGGTGCAGCAAGGCTTGTCCGGCAAAGTGATACAGCGGTGTAGCTTTGAGGCTGTCCGCGAGATTCTGTTGCCGCAGATGTGCGAGCAGGCCGCCGGGCTTGGTGTTGTTCAATCCATGGCAAAGGAACGCCAGCGCTTCAACGCAAGCGTCGGGCAGCGCTTCGAGGGCGAACAGCAGATTGCAGTGCTGCCCGCCGAGCTGTTGATAACTTGTTACCTGCAGTGGCTGGGTTGCCGCTTGCGCAACGTTATCCCCAACCGGCAGCCTCGCGGCAAACTGCTGCGCCAGTGTGCGCAACTCCTCAATGCTCTGCGGCCCGACCAGACTCAAGGTCATTTGGCCGCTGCGATAAAACTGCTGATGGAAGTTCTTCAACGCCTGTTGAAACGCCGGCTGCTCGACCTTCAGGCTGTCGCGATTGCCCGCATGAAAACCGCGCAACGGATGCGCTGCCGGCAAACCCTCGTACAAGGAAAGTGCCTGCTGCGCTGTGGGATCCTGCGACCAGGCGACAAATTCCGCGTCCAGCACTTCGCGTTCACGCAACTGATCGTCCAGATTCATACGCGGGTGGGCGAGCATGTCTGACAGACGCTCAAGCCCAGCGTCGAAGGCCGTGGTCGGCAACTCAAAGAAGAAGTCGGTCGTGCGCTCGCGGGTGCTGGCATTCACCTGGCCTCCATGCCTTTGCACGTAGGCCATGAGTGCCTGATCGGCAAGAAACCGCTCGGTGCCGAGAAACAGCAAATGCTCGAGGAAATGCGCGAGCCCCGGCCAATCCAGCGGCACATCATGACTACCGGCAGCCACCCGCAACGCGGCAGCGCAGCGCTTCAAGCCAGGCACATGACGCAGGGTCACGCGCAAGCCGTTGGCCAGGGTTTCAGTGTGAGGGCGGGGGTGAGTCGGCGCAGGCATGGGCACTTCCAGAACAGTGAAGTGCCAATGCTAGCGGATTGCGTGGGGTCAGCGCTTGTTCAGTGCGTCGTAAAGCTCGGGACGGCGGTCACTGAGGTAGCGATTGGCGGCGCGGGAATCGACCATCAACTGACGATCCAGCTCGCCGACGATCAGCGCTTCATCCAGCCCGGCCTGGGCGATACGGCTGCCGTCCGGTGCGGCGATGCTGCTTTGCCCGCAATAGTGGATCTCGCCTTCCTGCCCGCAGTAGTTGGCATAGGCCACGTAGCACTGGTTTTCGAAAGCGCGCGAACGCACAGTGACGTCGGCGACGAAATCGAACGGGATCATGTTCGCCGTCGGCACCAGAATCAGCTCGGCACCGGCCAGTGCCAGGCGCCGCGCGTTCTCCGGAAACTCCAGGTCGTAGCAGATCAGGAAACCGAGCTTCCAGCCGTTGAGTTCGACCAGCGGAAAATCGTCTTCGCCCGGGCTGAACATCGAGCGGTCCAGATCACCGAACAGATGCGTCTTGCGGTAATTGCACAGGCGTTCGCCGTGCGCATCGATCAACTGCACGGCGTTGTAGATCTGCCCGTCGGCGGTGCGCTCCGGATAACCGTAGGCAATCGCCAGTCCGGCGGCTTTGGCGATTCGACCGATCTGTTGCGCCCATTCGCCGTTGTAGACCTCGGCCAGCGTACTGACTGCCTCGGCACCAATGTTGTAGCCGGTCAGAAACATCTCCGGCAACACCAGCAGGTCGGCGCCCTTGGCCTCCATCGCCAGTTGCTGCAGGCGTTGCAGGTTGGCGGCGGGGTCCAGGGGCAGCGGTGGACATTGGTAAAGGGCTACACGCATCGGGGATTCCTCTTACTCGGGCAGGGCGATAGGGCCGATGTCTTTGAACACATCACCCGGGCCCGGGTTCGCTTTATGTGTCGACCCGCCGAAGTGCTTCATGATGCCCCATACCGCGTTGAGCGAAGTCTGCACCGCGCCTTCGACCCACGCCGGCGTCCACGACACGTCATCACCGGCGATGAAAATCCCGCGCTGCTCGGCTGGCATGTCGTCCTGCATGAAGTGCGCGTACATGCGCTGGTTGTAGCGATAGTGGCCGGGCAGGGCGCCCTTGAACGCACCGAGGAAGTACGGGTCGGCTTCCCACGACACGGTGATCGGATCGCCGATGATCCGCGCGGCGATGTCGACTTTCGGGTAGATCTTCTTCAACGCGTTCAACGCCAGTTCCACACGTTTTTCCACCGGGTGCGGCAGCATCTTCAGCGCGTCGCTCATCCACGAGTACGACAGGCAGATCACGCCGGGCTTGTCGTCGCCGTTATCGAACAGATAGGTGCCACGGGTCAGGCGATCGGTGAGGGTCATGCTCATCAGGTCGCGACCAGTTTGCGGGTCCTTGTCCTTCCAGAACGGTCGGTCGACCATCACGAAGGTCTTCGACGACTGCATGTAGCGCGTACGGTCCAGCGCCATCCACATTTTCTGCGAGAACAGGGTTTCGTCGCATTCGATCTGGGTGGTCAGCAGCCAGCTCTGGCAAGTGGTCAGCACGGCGGCGTATTCGCGGGTGTCGCCGTTGTTGTCGGTGACGGCGAAACGGCCGTCCGGCGCGTGGGCGATTTTTTTCACGCCGGAACGCGGCGCGCCACGGTGCAGGGACTTCAGGCTGGTGCCTTCAGGCCAGTACACGCAACGCTCCGGCACATGCCGCCAGATGCCTTGCGGCACCTGTTCGACACCGCCGACCACCAGGTGCTGGTGATCGTCGCAGTTGGTCATCACCACGCGGAAGATTTCCAGCATCGAGTTGGGGAAGTCCGAGTCCCAGCCGCCAGTGCCGAAGCCGACCTGACCGAACACTTCGCGGTGATGGAACGACAGCTTGGCGAAGGCCTTGGACGTGGCAACGAAGTCGTAGAACGTGCGGTCATCCCACAGCGGCACGAGCTTGTTCCATAGCTCCTTGAGGCGTGGCACATCGCGGTCGCGGATTGCTTGCTGGATATCGGCGAACTGCGAGCCGGCCTCCAGCGCATCCGCCCAGGCGTCAGCCACTTCCTGGAACAGTGCAGGAAGATCCTTCAGGCTTTGTGCGTAATGGGTTTTGCCTTCCAGGTCGATGACGGTGCTGCCGGAGGCCGGCGTCAGCGGGTTCGGGAACGGTTTGGTCTCGAGGCCAAGCTTGTCGACGTAGTGGTAGAACGCCGTGGAGGACACCGGGAAACGCATGCCGCCCAGTTCCGCGACGATGCCGTCGGTGCCGTTGAACGCTTGTGAACGCAGACGTCCGCCGAGCTTCGAAGCCTCGTACACCACCGGTTTCAGGCCGAGCTTCATCAATTCGTACGCGGCCACCAGACCAGCGATACCAGCACCGACAATCGCCACTTCAGCGCCGTGATTGTGTTCAGGAATGCTGCCTAGACCGGCCGGGTGTTCGATCCAGTCGTCGAAAGCGAAAGGAAAGTCCGGACCGAAAATGGTGATTGGTTTCTTACCGTCTGCAGGATGGCGATTGTTCTTGTTCATGGCTGACCTTGCTGGCGACCCGACACCGAATGCGCGTCTGAGTATAGGAAAAGATGCCAGCCATTCTAGGGAGCGTAGAACACGTTAATAAGACGCAAAGTGTCGTCGTTTTGCCAATTAAATGATCAATATGACGATTGATGACTGCATACCGACCAAAATGTAGGCGCGAGCCTGCTCCCACAGTGGATTTGTAGCTGGCGCAGACTCTGTGCGTGATCCGGTCAAAGGTGGGAGCGGGCTTGCTCGCGAAGAGGCACTGTCCGCCAACCGAAATGTCACGACCAACATTCAAACCGGTTGCCCGCGATCAATCTTGCTACTCAAAATAATCGAAGTAGTGGTCTTCTCTACCCCATCCACCCCGCCAATCTGATCCAGCAACTGATCCAGCTGTTCCGGCGAATCGGTGCGCAACCACGCGACATAATCAAATTCGCCACTCACCGCACACAACTGCTGGACCTGCGCCATCGCACTCAAGCGGCGCAACACTTCCTTGCCGGAGCGCGGCTGCACCTTGATCCCGACATATGCCTGCAACCCGCCATCGACCACCCGTTGCCCCAGCCGCACGCCATAGCCGGTGATCACCTTGGCCTTTTCCAGTCGCGCCAGCCGCGACGTGACAGTGGTACGCGCAATGCCCAACTGCCGGGCGAGCATTGCCACGCTCTCGCGGGCGTTGATTTGCAGGGCGGCGATCAACTGGCGGTCGATTTCATCGAGCACGGGCGGGCGGATGTCTGGCAAGGGCGGGGCTCCATGGGGCGCGGGTCTTTGGGCGAGCATGTTACAGCGTCAGCCGGCTGGATATGGAAGCCCCTTATCGTAGTCGGGGTTAAACGCAGAAACGAAAAAGCCGCGCATGTAGCGCGGCTTTCAAATGTGGTGGGCCCACACGGACTTGAACCGTGGACCAAAGGATTATGAGTCCTCTGCTCTAACCAACTGAGCTATAGGCCCTCAGTAGGTCGCGGATTATAGCGATGGTTTCTCGGCTGTGCTATCCGAATAATCCGATACGGTAATACGCAGAAACGTTGCGGCGAACTCTTCCGGGGGCAGTGGCAGGCTGACGATGTAGCCCTGGATCTGTTCGCAGCCTTCGGCGGCGAGGAATTGTTGTTGCGCCTGGGTTTCCACACCTTCGGCAATCACGGTGAATTGCATGCTCCGGCCAAGCGCTATGATCGCTCGTACAATCGCCGCGTCGTGCGGGTCGTCGGGCAGGCCGCGGACGAACGACTGGTCGATCTTGAGGATGTCCAGCGGCAAGCGTTTGAGGTAACTGAGCGAGGAATAGCCGGTGCCGAAGTCGTCAATTGCCAGTTGCACACCCAGGTGTTTGAGCTGGTGCAGTACCGCCAGCGCCTCTTCGGCCTGGCTCATGATGAAGTTTTCGGTAATTTCCAGTTGCAGTAAATCTGGCTGCAGACCGTTCTCCCTCAGCAGTTGTTCGATGCGCCCGAGCAGGTTCGGCTGGCGCAGTTGCGCGCCGGCGAGGTTGACCGACAGTGGGCCGAGACTGTCGTAGATCTGGTTCCATTCGAACATCTGCCGGCAGGCGGTTTCGAGTACCCAGTCGCCGATCTGCAGGATCATGCCGTTCTCTTCGGCCAATGGGATGAAGTGCTCTGGCGGCACTTCGCCAAAGGTCGGGTGGCGCCAGCGAATCAGCGCTTCGGCGCCGACCAGGCGATGGTCGTCGAGGCTGATCTTCGGTTGGTAGTAGAGGAACAGTTCGTCGCGTTCGATGGCGCGGCGCAGTTCGTGCTCCAGTGCCACGCGTTCGCTGGCCTGGGCGGTGAGGTCGCGGGTGTAGCTTTCGACGCGATTGCGGCCCTTGGCCTTGGAGCGGTACATCGCGGCATCGGCGTTTTTCACTAGCGTGGCGACGTCGCAGCCGTCGCGAGGGTACAGGCTGGTGCCGATACTGGCGCTGATGAAAAACTCGTGTTCGCCGGCCTGAAACGGCGCGCCAAAGCAATTGAGCAGTTTGGTGGCGATGTGGTCGGCGTCGCTGGCTTGTTGCAGGCCGGGCAGCAGGATAATGAATTCATCGCCGCCTAAACGCGCGACAGTATCGATGTCACGCAATTGTTCCTTCAGGCGCACGGCAATGCCCTTGAGCAGCAGGTCGCCGACCGGGTGCCCGAGGCTATCGTTGATGTGTTTGAAACGGTCGAGATCGAGGAACAGCACCGCGCCCTGACCGCCGTTTTCCTGCTGGCTGTTCAGTGCGGTGAGCAAGCGACTTTCAAACAGCGTGCGATTCGGCAGGCCGGTGAGTGGATCATGGTGCGCCTGATAGTCGAGCTTGGCCTGCGCGTGTTTGAGGCTGGAGATGTCGGCAAACACCGCGACGAAGTGAGTGATGAACTTGTCGCGGTTGCGCACGGCGCTGATGGTCAGCCAGCTCGGGTACAGCTCGCCGTTCTTGCGTCGGTTCGATATCTCGCCCTGCCAGTGTCCCTCGTCGGTCAACTGGTGCCACATCGCCGCATAAAACGCGCTGTCGTGCAGTCCCGAGGCGAGCAGGCGCGGGGTGTGGCCGAGGGCTTCGCTTTCGCTGTAGCCGGTGATTTCGGTGAAGGCGCGATTGACCGCGCTGATGTGCTGCTGGGTGTCGGTGATCAGCACGCCCTCGGCAGTGCTCTCGAATACGGTGGCGGCCTGTTGCAGCTTTTCCTGCATCAGATGGCGCTCGGTGATGTCCCGGGCGATGGTCAGCATGCAGTCTTCTTCGCCGATCGGCAGCGGTCGGCTGGACACTTCACACAGACGGATCTGCCCGTCGCTGCGGCGGATATGGCAGGTGAAGTCGCGTACGAAACCGTCGCGGTGCAACAGGTCGAGCATCTGCTTGCGTTCGTTGAGGTTGACCCAGATCCCCAGGTCCAGCGCCGAGCGGTCCACCGACATCGCGCTGTTGAACCCGGTGATGCGGCTGAAACCCTCGTTGACCTCCAGCAGCAGACCGTCGCTTTGGCGCGACAGCAGCAAGCCGTCCGGCGAGGCATGGAAGGCTTTGGCGAACTTCTCTTCGGAGGTTTGCAGCTGCTGCTGGGTTTCCTTGAGCTGGGTGATGTCGCGCACCACCACCACCAGCGCCGGGGTGGTGTCGAGGTCGAACGGCTCGGCGGAAATCAGGCCGGTGAACACCTGGCCGTTGTTGCGGCGAAAGGGCATCTCCAGGTTGCGGATGCTGCCGGCCTGCAAGCGCTGCAGCAGTCCCGGCCCGACTCCGGGAATGCCCCAGATGTTGAGTTCGGTGGCGGTCTGGCCGACGACCTCTTCGGCTTTCAAGCCGATTTGTTCTTCAAAGGCTTCGTTGACCTCCAGCAGGCAGCCGTCAGACAGTCGTGCGATCACCAGAATGTCCGGGCATTGCTGGAATACCGAGGCGAATTTCTGCTCTGACAGCCGCAGCGCCTCCTCGGTACGTTTGGTCTCGCTGATGTCGATCATCAGCCCGCGCATCACCGGCTCATGCCCGTGCTCAATCAGGCTGACGATGTCGCGAACCCACAGGCAGCGCCCGTCAGCGGTAATCACCCGATAGTCGAGCGTGTGATCACGCCCTTCGCGCACTGCGTCATCGCAGATGGCCTGGGCACGGGTCAGGTCGGCGGGGTGGATGATGTTGCGCCAGAAACCGGGGATCAGCCAATGCGCCTGTGGATAACCGAGCAAATCCTCGGCATGGGGCGACACATAGCTGTAAGTGAAGTCGCTCATGCGCGCTTCCCAGGCGATGGCCGACAGGCTCTCCACCAGGCCGCGATAGTGATATTCGCTGCTGCGCAATTCCTGTTCGAGGTCGACGCGCCGGGCAATTTCCGAGCTCAGGCGGCGGTTGATGCGAATGACCACCCCCAGGATGATCACCAGCAATAACAGGCCCGGCAGACCGTAAATCAGCAGGTCCGACCAAAATGTCCGATGGTCCAGGACATTGCCGACCCAGTGTTCCTGAATGCTGCTGATTTCCTCCGGGCTCATGTCCGCCAGGACTTTGTCCAGAATGCCTACCAGCATTTTGTTGTCGCGGGGCACGCCCATTGCCAACTGGTAGCGATACGGCGTTTCGCCGCTCACGTATAAACCGTCGAGCTTGAGTTGGCGCAGGCTCCAGACGCTGGAGGCGAGATCGCCGACCACGGCGTCCACCTCATCGGTGGCCAGGGCCTGGAGTGCCGAGCTGACATTGGGCATCGCCACCAGATTCAGGTCGGGATGATGGGTGCGCAGGAGTTCGTGGGGGGCGTAGTTCTCTACTACGGCGATCTTCAGGCCGTACAAGTCTTCGATTTTGCGTGGCTGTGCGCCGCCGATGTGGGCGAGGATCACAATCGGGAAGTCGAGGTAGGGGCGGGTGAACGACAGATAGCTCTGGCGCTCGGGTGTGGACATGATCCCCGGCAGCAGATCGATCTTGCCGGCTTTCACCTGAGCCAGCACTTCGGTCCAGCTCGATGGTTCGATCGGGGTGAGTTTGACCGCCAGACGCTGGCGGATGACGTCGATGTAATCCGCGGCCAGGCCTTGATAGCGATTCTGTTCATCGCGGAACTCGAACGGCGGCCACGAGGCGTCGACACCCAGGCGCAAGTCCGGGTGAGCCGCGAGCCAGCTACGTTCTTCATCGGTCAGAGTCAGCGCGTTAGCCGTTGCGGTCCAGATCATCAGTGACAGCAAGAAAAGCACGGGCGCCAGTCTGGGCATAACCGTCTCGTTAGGGCACGGGATTCATAGTTTCGAGTGTAGACGGGGTATGCGGGGGAGGGGCGGTGCGGGGGATTTAATCTGCTCTATAAACAAAACCCCCGGCCTGGGCCGGGGGTTCTGGTATCACTCGTCGAGGAAGGAGCGCAGATGCTCGCTTCGCGTCGGGTGGCGCAGCTTGCGCAGCGCCTTGGCTTCGATCTGACGGATCCGCTCACGCGTTACGTCAAACTGTTTGCCCACTTCTTCGAGTGTGTGGTCGGTGTTCATGTCGATACCGAAACGCATGCGCAGTACCTTGGCTTCACGGGCAGTGAGGCCGGACAGCACTTCGCGAGTCGCTTCTTTCAGGCTTTCAACGGTTGCAACATCGATTGGCGACTGCATGGTCGAGTCTTCGATGAAGTCACCCAGATGAGAGTCTTCGTCATCACCGATCGGGGTTTCCATGGAGATCGGTTCTTTAGCGATCTTCAATACCTTGCGGATCTTGTCCTCAGGCATTTCCATGCGTTCACCCAGCTCTTCCGGGGTCGGTTCGCGACCCATTTCCTGCAGCATCTGGCGGGAAATGCGGTTGAGCTTGTTGATCGTCTCGATCATGTGCACCGGAATACGGATGGTGCGGGCCTGGTCGGCGATCGAGCGAGTGATCGCCTGACGGATCCACCAGGTGGCATAAGTCGAGAACTTGTAACCACGACGGTATTCGAACTTGTCCACCGCTTTCATCAGACCGATGTTGCCTTCCTGGATCAGATCGAGGAATTGCAGGCCGCGGTTGGTGTACTTTTTGGCGATCGAGATCACCAGACGCAAGTTGGCTTCAACCATCTCTTTCTTCGCGCGGCGGGCCTTGGCCTCACCGATCGACATGCGACGGTTGATGTCCTTGATTTCTGCGATGGTCAGACCGGTCTCGGTTTCCAGCGCGATCAGTTTCTGCTGGCAACGGATGATATCCGGCTGTACGCGACCAATGGCTTCGGCGTATTTGCTCTTGCCTTTGGCCAGGGCGTCGGACCAGCTTTCGTCGACTTCGTTGCCCGGGAACTGACGCAGGAAATCGGCGCGTGGCATACGTGCATCACGTACGCACAGTTGCATGATCGCGCGCTCTTGCTGACGCAGACGATCCAGGGCACTGCGAACACGCTCGACCAGGGCTTCGAATTGCTTCGGCACCAGTTTGATCGGCATGAACAGCTCAGCCAGGGCCAGCAACTCGGCAATCGTTGCCTTGTTGTTGCGCCCGTGCTTTTTCAGGGCCTTGCGGGTGACTTCCATCTGGTCGGCCACAGCACCAAAACGCTGGGCAGCGATGACCGGATCCGGACCGCTTTCGGCTTCTTCTTCGTCATCCGAAGATTCGGCGTCATCGTCGTCGGTGTCGTCGTCAGCCTTGGCGGCTTTGGCGTCGATCGGCGGTGGCACTTCGGCAGCCGGCGGCGCAATGCCGTCGTCCGGGTCGATGTAACCGCTCAGAACGTCGGACAGGCGACCACCCTCGGTGGTAACACGAGTGTACTCGGAGAGAATGTGGTCAACCGTGCCAGGGAAGTGCGCGATAGCGCTCATCACTTCACGGATGCCCTCTTCGATACGCTTGGCGATTTCGATTTCGCCTTCACGAGTCAGAAGCTCGACCGTACCCATTTCACGCATGTACATGCGCACTGGGTCAGTGGTGCGACCGATATCGGTCTCCACCGCTGCCAACGCAGCGGCTGCTTCTTCCGCAGCGGCCTCGTCGGTATCGGCGTCGGCCAACATAAGGGCGTCCGCATCCGGAGCACTCTCGTGTACGGGGATCCCCATGTCGTTAATCATGCGGATGATGTCTTCCACCTGCTCAGGATCTGAAATATCCTCGGGCAGGTGGTCGTTGACCTCGGCGTAAGTCAGATACTTCTGCTCACGACCCAGTTTGATCAACTCAATAATACGAGACTGCTGTTGCGCTTTTCCGGACATAACACCCTATCCACTGAAGGTCTTGGCGGGCAAAAAACAAGCCGAGGATTATACCTGAGCTATGACCTCACGCGCCAGTTGAGGTCGGGTTTGATGCGGAAACATTGCGACTTAGAAGGTCGCGCAGTTGATTTTTCTCTTCGATGCTCAGTTCGCTTTGACGCGCTTTCCTGAGTAACTGTTCCAGATTTCGCTCGCGTTGGCGGGCTGACAAGCTAGTAATGGTGTCGAAAAACTGTTGTTCAAGGTTTTCTCCATCAATCAGCCACTCCTTTTCCGCGAGTGCTTTAAGCAAGCGACCCTGTTCAGTGCCGTGCCATCGCGCGATCAACTGAAATGAGTTTAGCTTGGGATTCTTCTGTACGGCTTCGAGCAGCGCCACAAGCAACTGGGCGTTGGTCTGATTTTCGTCCGCGATGTGCCCGGCGTCCTCGACGTGCTCGGCCAGTTGCGGGTGATGAAGCAAGGTGCGCAGGGCGGTCAGGGTCGGCGATTCGACGCCAATCGGCGTCCGCGGGCGTTGTTGATCGCGATCGCCGCCACGCTTGCCGTTCTTGTCCCAGGGTTTCTTGTCCCACTTCTTGCCGCCGGCGCCGGGTTTTTTCGGCGTCCACTCCTGCTGCGGCACATACATGTCCTGTGCCTGCGGCTGATGGTAGTCGCTGTAGTCCGGCATTGCGTCGTAATCGATGCCCGGATCGTAAGCCGGCGGCGCTTCCTGTGGCGCACTTTGCGCGAGCTGACTGACGGTTTCGCTGCTCAGGCCGGTGATTTCGGTCAGGCGCTGACGCATCAGGATGCGCAGATTGGCTCCGGGCACTTTGTCGATCAACGGTGCGGCGAGGGTGGCCATGTGAGCCTTGCCCTCGAGCGAGCGCGGATCGGCTTCTTCGGTCAGTTGCTGGAAAAAATAGTCCGCCAGCGGCTGTGCATGCTGATTGATTCGAGCCTTGAAGGCATCAGTGCCTTCGGCGCGCACCAAGGTGTCCGGGTCTTCGCCTTCGGGCAGAAACAGGAAGCGTGCGCGGCGCCCGTCCTGCAGACACGGAAGTGTCGCTTCCAGCGCGCGCCAGGCGGCGTTGCGACCGGCCTGGTCGCCGTCGAAGCAGAACAATACGTTCGGCACGACGCGAAACAGACGTTTCAAATGTTCTTCGCTGGTCGCGGTACCCAGCGTTGCGACGGCATTTTTCAGGCCTTGTTGGGCCAGAGCGATGACGTCCATGTAACCCTCGACGACGATGATTTCGTCGAGGTTGCGGTTGTTCTTGCGGGCTTCATAGAGGCCGTAGAGTTCCTGGCCTTTATGGAAGACCGGGGTTTCCGGCGAGTTCAGGTATTTCGGCTTGTCGTCGCCGAGTACCCGGCCACCGAAAGCGATGATCCGGCCACGAGTGTCACGGATCGGGAACATCACGCGATCGCGGAAGCGGTCATAGCGTTTGCCGGTTTCGGCGTTCTCGATCAGCAGGCCGGCGTCGATCATGGCTTTCTGTTGCAAGGTGTCGCTGCTCAAGTGTTTGAACAGGTTGTCCCAGCCCGGCGGCGCGAAGCCGAGACCGAAGTCCCGGGCGATTTCGCCGGTCAGTCCGCGGCCCTTGAGGTAATCCACGGCGGCCTTGCGCGCGGGATGGCTCTTGAGTGCCTGCCGGTAAAAGTCGGCGGCGGCGGTCAGTAGTGGGTACAGCGGCGAATCGGTCGGCTGCCGCGGTTTGTGCGGGCGGCCACTTTCTTCGCGGGGGATTTCCATTCCGGCGGCTTTGGCCAGATCTTCGACGGCCTGGGGGAAGTCCAGGTTGTCGTGGTCCATGAGAAAGCCCAGGGCGTTGCCGCCGGCACCGCAGCCGAAGCAGTAATAGAACTGCTTGTCGGGGCTGACGCTGAACGACGGGGTTTTCTCTTTATGGAACGGGCAGCAGGCGGTGTAGTTCTTGCCGGCCTTTTTCAGTTGCACGCGCGAGCTGACCACATCGACGATGTCGGTGCGGTTCAGGAGGTCGTCAATAAAGCTCTGGGGAATCAGCCCGGCCATGGCGTTCTCGTCTGTGCTGTAATGAGTCCGATGCGAAGGGCGGCTGGACGCAGGTCTTGAATGAGGCGCGCACAATGGGCGGCTCGACCGTGGTCGGTTGCGTGATCGCTGTCGGGAAGTGTATCTGCCGAAAATCCACTGACGTTAGTACTCATCAGTTTTCGACTATTTGAAAGTGTTGCGCTGAATCCGCTGGCGGCCGATGAATGGCCTCGGATAGCTCAATAAAGCGGGCACGCATGCAGGTGCCTTGGGCTGATCGTCGTGAGAGGAATCAGTGGGTGTGCTCGTCAGTAGCCTTGAAAGGCTCGTCAGAAAAGACGTGCACCGCTGGCAAAAGAGCCAGGCCTGACGCGGTGAAGCGATTTTGTCTCGGTCGCGTGTGCGGCTTCGACGGTGAAGCATCAAGCGTTTTACGCAAATGCCATTAGCCCGGCTGAGGGCCGGGCTTAGGCAAGAAGCTTGCTACGATCGTCTGTGTATTAGTACAGACGAACGGCGCGGCGCTGTTCGCGCTGAACTTTCTTGGCGTGACGCTTAACAGCGGCTGCTGCTTTGCGCTTACGCTCAGAAGTTGGCTTCTCGTAAAATTCGCGGCTACGAACTTCAGCCAGTACACCGGCTTTTTCGCAGGAGCGCTTGAAACGACGCAGAGCTACGTCGAAGGGTTCGTTCTCTTTAACTTTGACGGCTGGCATCCAGAGCTACCTTCATTCATTACCGGGGTCAACATCCTCGCGGCAAAAGAGCACTTGAAGACGTCGGTTTTTAAGGGTTGCGGATGTTAACCCCTCATCGCTCGGAATGCAAAGCCTCTGATCGAAAACCGCTGGTCGGGGCATCACGCGGCGACTATTATGCGCGCCTTCGAATTCAGCCTAAACAAGGCGCAAACCCATGCTAGTACTGGGATTAGAAACCTCCTGCGACGAAACCGGCGTCGCATTATATGACAGTGAACGCGGCCTGCTGGCCGACGCGCTGTTCAGCCAGATCGACCTGCACCGCGCCTATGGCGGTGTGGTACCGGAGCTGGCCTCGCGTGACCACGTCAAACGCATGCTGCCCTTGATTCGTCAGGTGTTGGCCGAAGCCGACTGCGTGCCGACCGAGATCGACGCCATCGCCTATACCGCAGGTCCTGGCCTGGTCGGGGCGCTGCTGGTCGGTGCTTCCTGCGCCCAGGCGCTGGCGTTTGCCTGGGGCATTCCGGCGCTCGGCGTGCACCACATGGAAGGCCACTTGCTGGCACCGATGCTGGAGCCGAAACCGCCTGAATTCCCGTTCGTCGCTTTGTTGGTTTCCGGTGGTCATACGCAGCTGGTTCAGGTCGATGGCATCGGCCAATACAGTCTGCTCGGCGAGACCCTCGACGATGCTGCCGGCGAAGCGTTCGACAAGACTGCGAAAATGATGGGCCTCAATTATCCGGGCGGACCGGAAATCGCCAAGTTGGCGGAGAAGGGCGTTGCAGGACGTTTCACTTTCCCGCGTCCGATGTGTGATCGCCCGGGTCTGGATTTCAGCTTCAGCGGCCTCAAGACCTTCGCTCTTAACACTTGGCAGCAATGTGTCAGCGCCGGGGACGACAGCGAGCAAGCCCGTTGCGACATCGCGCTGGCGTTCCAGCAGGCCGTGGTGGAGACTTTGACCATCAAGTGCAAGCGTGCCCTGAAACAGGCGGGCATGAAGCGTCTGGTGATCGCTGGCGGCGTCAGCGCCAACAAGGCGTTGCGTGTTTCGCTGGAAAAGATGCTCGGCGACATGAAGGGCGATGTGTTTTACGCCCGTCCCGAGTTCTGCACCGACAATGGCGCGATGATCGCGTTTGCCGGTTGCCAGCGTTTGCAGGCCGGTCAGCAGGAAAGTCTGGCGATCAGCGTGCAGGCGCGCTGGCCGATGGAGCAGTTGTCGGCGCTGTGATGAGCGGCGTTCATGGGCGGTATTTAAAAATGCCGTTCGCGCCCGGCAAACAGGTCGCGTAGATTGCCGCGGTGGCGCCAGACGATCAATAGCGTCAACGCGCTCATCGGCAGCAGCGCCTCCGGCTCCTGCCAGGCCAGCAATGGCAGGGTCAGGGGTGTGGCGATCAGCGCCGCCAGTGAGCTGGTGCGGGTCAGGTAGAACGTCAGCAGCCAGGCGCACACCGCCAGCAAGGCGGCGGGCGGATACAGGCCCAGCAGCATGCCGGCAGCCGTGGCGACGCCTTTGCCGCCGCGAAAACGGAAATACAGCGGGAACAGGTGACCGATCACGGCGCACACGCCGATCCAGGCCTGATCCTGCAGCGAAAGGCCCATGGCCGCTGCGATCAGCACCGGCAGAAGGCCTTTGCACAGATCACCCAGCAGGGTCAGGATCGCGAGTTTGCGACCGGCCACGCGCAGCATGTTGGTGGCGCCGGCATTACCCGAGCCACTCATTCGCGGATCCGGGTTTCCGGTCAGGCGGCTGAGCAAAATGGCGAAGGACAGAGAGCCGAGCAGGTAGGCGAGAGTCGCCAGTAACCAAAACATGCTAACTATTCCGGGCGAGGACGCCCTGATTCTAACGGCGCATTGCGCCCTTGTCGTGCAGCGGAGAAAAGTGCTTGGACAGAGTGTTTATCGAGGGCCTGGAAGTCGACACCGTGATCGGTGCCTACGACTGGGAGCGCGGCATCCGACAGTGTCTGCGTCTTGATCTGAGCTTCGCCTGGGATAATCGCCCGGCTGCGGCCGGTGACGACCTGACCCTGGCGCTCGATTACGCCAGTGTTTCCACGCGCATCCAGGCCTTTGCCGAGCAGGCGCAGTTCCAACTGGTCGAGACCTTCGCCGAGCGACTGGTCGAAGTGCTGATGGCCGAATTCAAGATCACCTGGGTTCGCCTGAAGCTGACCAAGCCTGGCGCCGTGCCGGCAGCCAAGGGTGGCGTGGGTGTGGAGATCGAGCGCGGATGTCGCTGACTCAGGTGTACCTCGGGCTCGGTAGCAATATCGAGCGCGAAACCCATTTGCGCGCCGGGCTCGACGCTTTGGCGACGTTTCTGGTGGATATCCGCTGTTCGGCGGTGTTCGAGAGTCAGCCGGTGGGAATCAAGAGCGGACCGTTCTTCAACTTCGTGGTCTCGGCGTATACCGATCTGCCGTTGATGGAACTGGATCGACGCCTGAAATTCATCGAGGCCGATAACGGTCGCTATGCACCGGACCGCAAGGGGTTGCCGCTGGATATCGATGTGCTCTTGTACGGCGACCTGACGGGTAACTTCGACGGTTTGATTCTGCCGCGTGCCGAAATTCTGAAAAACGCTTTTGTGCTGTGGCCGCTGTCGCTGATTGCGCCGGATCGGGTGCATCCGGGGGCGGGAAAAAGTTTCGCGACACTGTGGGCCGAGGCGCAGATTGATCAGGTGCTGGCGCCGGTTGGGTTTGAATGGCGCGGGCGGCAACTCACGCCTTCGGATCTTCGTTGAGTTGACTGCCGCCTTCGCGAGCAAGCCCGCTCCCACATTTGGAATGCATTCCCCTTGTGGGAGCGGGTTTGCTCGCGAAGCTTTTCAGACTGACGCCGTGTCTTTATAGATCTTCAGCGCTTTCAGTCGCTCGCGCTTCAGCGCTTCGCCCAGTTCCGGCCCTTTGAATCCCTTCTCCAGCAGCGGCTGCACTGCCACACTGCGCGCAGCCTTGGCCGCGCCGCGCAGATAATCCGCCTGTGGATAACTGCGCTGCTCCAGTCCCTTGCGTCCGCGAGCATCCATCTCGCAGGCAACGATGAATTCTTCAAAACGCTGCGGACGGCGATAAACGTCGAAGCTTTGCAGTAACTCCAGCAAGGTCGACGCCTTCAGCTCCAGAGCCCGGTGGCCGTGGGTGTGGTACTGGCCGACCAGCAGTGCCAGTTCCTGGCAATCCTTCGGCGCCTTGAAGCGTTCGTTGACCGCTTTGATCAACTTCAGTCCTTTATGCTCATGGGCGATGTGTCGTGGCCACTCTTCTTCCGGGGTCAGGCCTTTGCCGAGGTCGTGCAGCAGGCAGGCCCAGCGCACGGTCAGTGGCTGTTTGTGCAGTGCCGCTTGTTCCAGCACGCTCAGGGTGTGGATGCCGCTGTCGATTTCCGGGTGATGGGCCTCCGGCTGCGGCACGCCGAACAGTGCGTCCACCTCCGGCATCAAGACCTTCAAGGCGCCGCAGTCACGCAACACCTGGATGAACACCTGTGGCTGATCCTCCATCAGCGCGCGCGAAATCTCTTTCCAGCTGCGCTCGGCGGTCAAGGCTTGCAGTTCGCCGGACTCGCTGAGCTGAGTCATCAGTTCGAGGGTCTCTGGAGCGACGGTGAAACCCAGCCCGGCATAGCGAGCGGCAAAGCGCGCAACGCGCAATACACGGAGGGGATCTTCGGCAAACGCCGGGGAAACGTGGCGCAGGATTCGATTTTCGAGGTCGCGTTGGCCGTGATAGGGATCGGTCAGATTCTGCTGGCGGTCCTCGGCCATCGCGTTGATCGTCAGGTCACGGCGAATGAGGTCTTCTTCAAGGGTAACTTCGGGGCTGGCGTGAAAAGTGAAGCCACCATAACCGCGACCGCTTTTGCGCTCGGTGCGGGCAAGGGCGTACTCCTCGCCAGTTTTGGGATGAAGAAACACCGGAAAATCTGCGCCGACCGGGCGAAATCCCTGGGCGAGCATCTCTTCTGTCGTGGTCCCGACCACCACCCAATCGATATCGGTAACCGGTAGTCCGAGCAAGCGATCACGTACCGCGCCGCCGACCTTGTAAATCTGCATAAAAAACCTCCGTAGGCCCGACAGGATAACCCTTGCGCCGGACTTTCGGAGGCCAAAACCGGATCAAAGATGAATGACGGCCAGATCAAGCCTGCCGTAATCCCCTTCACTGTGTTCATTGCGTGGTGGTACGTGGTGGGTTTTCATGATCTGATCACCCTGCAGGGTTTCCAGATGAATGTCGAAGCCCCACAGCCGGTGCAGATGCTTCAGTACCTCGTCGGTTGAGTCACCCAGTGGTTTGCGGTCATGTTGCTGATGGCGCAGGGTCAGCGAGCGGTCGCCGCGCCGGTCGATGCTATAGATCTGCACGTTTGGTTCGCGATTGCCGAGGTTGTATTGCGCGGCCAGGGTTTCACGGATGATCCGGTAACCGGTTTCGTCGTGGATCGCCGGCACCAGCAGGTCGTCCTTCTGGTCGTCATCGAGGATGCTGAACAGCTTCAGATCGCGGATCACTTTCGGTGACAGGTACTGCAGGATGAAGCTCTCATCCTTGAAACTGCTCATGGCGAACTTGATCGTGGAGAGCCAGTCGGTACCGGCGATGTCCGGGAACCAGCGGTGGTCTTCCTCGGTAGGTTCTTCGCACATGCGCCGGATATCGCGGTACATCGCAAAGCCCAGTGCGTAAGGGTTGATGCCGCTGTAGTAGGGGCTGTCGAAACCCGGCTGGAACACTACGCTGGTGTGCGAAGTGAGGAATTCCATCATGAATCCGTCAGTCACCAGGCCTTCGTCATACAGATCGTTCATCAGCGTGTAGTGCCAGAACGTGGCCCAGCCTTCGTTCATCACCTGGGTCTGGCGTTGTGGATAGAAATACTGGGCGATCTTGCGCACGATCCGCACGATTTCCCGCTGCCACGGCTCCAGCAGCGGGGCATGTTTCTCGATGAAATACAGGATGTTTTCCTGCGGTTCGGCCGGGAAGCGTGCGTTGTCCTTGTCGCTATATTTGTCCGCGCCTTTGGGGATGGTGCGCCACAGATCATTGATCTGCTTCTGCAGGTGTTCTTCGCGATCCTTCTGCCGCCGGCGCTCTTCTTCGGCGGAAATCGGATACGGGCGTTTGTAGCGGTCGACGCCGTAGTTCATCAAGGCGTGGCAGGAGTCGAGCAGGTCCTCCACCGCATCGATACCGTGGCGTTCCTCGCACTGCATGATGTACTGCTTGGCGAACACCAGGTAATCGATGATCGAACTGGCGTCGGTCCAGGTGCGGAACAGGTAGTTGCCCTTGAAGAAGCTGTTATGGCCGTAGCACGCGTGAGCCACCACCAGCGCCTGCATGCAGATGGTGTTTTCTTCCATCAGGTAGGCGATGCACGGGTCCGAGTTGATCACAATCTCGTAGGCCAGCCCCATCTGCCCGCGACTGTAGGATTTCTCGGTGCTGAGGAAGTGTTTGCCGTAGGACCAGTGGTGGTAGCCCAGCGGCATGCCCACTGAAGCATAGGCATCCATCATCTGTTCGGCGGTGATCACTTCGATCTGGTTGGGATAGGTATCCAGCGCGTAGCGATCGGCGAGCCGGCTGATCTCGCGGTCATAGGCCTGAATCAGCTCGAACGTCCATTCGGAGCCGGTGGAAATGGGTTGGCGTTTCTGCTCTTTGGCGGTCATGTCACTAACCTGCGCTGGAAGAGTTCACGGAAGACCGGATAAATATCCCCGGCCGAGACCAGCTGCTGCTGGGCAAACGTGTCGGAAAAGGCTTCGGCGATGCGTTCGTATTCGTACCAGAGGGCCTGATGTTCGCGTGGGGTGATCTCCACATAAGTGTAGTACTGCACAAACGGCATGATCTGATTGATCAGGATGTCGCGGCAGATCGGCGAGTCATCGTTCCAGTTGTCGCCGTCGGAGGCTTGCGCGGCATAGATGTTCCACTCGTTGCTTGGATAGCGCTCGGCCATGATCTCCTGCATCAGTTTCAGTGCGCTGGAAACGATGGTGCCGCCGGTTTCCCGTGAATAGAAGAACTCTTCTTCGTCTACTTCCCGGGCGCTGGTGTGGTGGCGGATGAACACGACGTCGATCTTGTCGTAGTTCCGCTTGAGGAACAGGTACAGCAGGATGAAAAAGCGTTTGGCGATGTCCTTGGTCGCCTGGGTCATGGAGCCGGAAACGTCCATCAGGCAGAACATGACAGCCTTGGAACTGGGGTTGGGTTGCTTGATCAGCAGGTTGTACTTGAGGTCGAAGGTATCGAGAAACGGCACGCGATGGATGCGCGCGCTGAGCCGCTCGATTTCCGCTTCAATTTCCTGAATATCACCGAAGTTGTCTGGTTCTTCACGTTTGAGTCGCGCGAGTTCCTCTTTGGCTTCGCGCAGCTTGGCACGGCTGCTGCCGGACAGCGCAATGCGCCGTGCGTGGGCCGAGCGCAGGGTGCGGATGATGTTGATCCGCGACGGATTGCCTTCGTTGCTGATCCCGGCGCGCACGGTCTTGAAGGTATCGGTGCCGCTCAGATTGCGTTTTACCAGGTTGGGCAGTTCGAGGTCTTCGAACATGAATTCGAGGAACTCTTCCTGGGTGATCTGGAAGACGAATTCGTCCATGCCCTCGCCGGAGTTGCCAGCCTTGCCCGGCCCGCGTCCGCCGCCACCCCCGGGTGGCCTGGCGATGTGTTCGCCGGCGGTGAATTCCTTGTTGCCGGGGTGAACCACGGTCTGCTTGCCGCCGCGGCCGTGGTGAAGCACCGGTTCGTCGATGTCGCGACCGGGAATGCTGATCTGTTCGCCATGTTCCATGTCAGTGATGGAACGCCGGCTGACCGCCTCTTCGACAGCCTTCTTGATGTGATCACGGTAACGCCGCAGGAAACGCTGACGGTTCACCGTGCTCTTGTTCTTGCCATTGAGACGTCGGTCGATCACATAGCTCATGACTGCTCCTTAGAAGCTGTCCTGCAAAGGGGCGAGCGGTCATGCAGCATGGAACCGAATGCCAAGGGGCGTACACGCTCCCCCAAGCGCTCTGGATGCTGCCTGTACCTCGCTACCGACTTGCGAACACCTTCCAGAGGCCTGTGTAGCAGAAAATTCGCGCACAGGCCTCGGGCTGACGACAACCGGTCTGACCGGCCGCGGTTTACTGTGATTTTCTGACCCGCAGATACCACTCGGACAGCAGTCGTACCTGTTTGTCGGTGTAGCCGCGTTCGACCATTCGAGTAACGAAGTCGTTGTGTTTCTGTTGATCCTCTTTGCTGGCCTTGGCATTGAAGCTGATGACTGGCAGCAGGTCCTCGGTGTTCGAGAACATTTTCTTCTCGATGACCACCCGCAGTTTTTCGTAGCTGAGCCAGGTCGGGTTCTTGCCGTTGTTGTTGGCCCGGGCCCGTAATACGAAGTTGACGATTTCGTTGCGGAAATCCTTCGGATTGCTGATGCCGGCCGGTTTTTCGATTTTCTCCAGTTCTTCGTTCAATGCCACGCGGTTGAGAATCTCGCCGGTTTCCGGATCGCGATATTCCTGATCCTGAATCCAGAAGTCCGCATACAGCACGTAGCGGTCGAAGATGTTCTGACCGTACTCGCTGTAAGACTCCAGGTACGCGGTCTGGATCTCCTTGCCGATGAATTCGATATAACGCGGTGCCAGGTATTCCTTGAGGTAGCGCAGGTAGCGTTCGCGGGTCTCGGCCTGGAACTGTTCCTGTTCGATCTGCTGTTCCAGCACATAGAGCAGGTGCACCGGGTTGGCGGCGATTTCATGCGGATCGAAGTTGAACACTTTGGACAGGATCTTGAACGCGAAGCGGGTCGACAGACCGTTCATGCCCTCGTCGACGCCGGCCGAGTCGCGGTATTCCTGGATCGATTTGGCCTTCGGATCGGTGTCCTTGAGGTTTTCCCCGTCGTAGACGCGCATTTTCGAATAGATATTGGAGTTTTCCGGCTCCTTGAGGCGTGAGAGCACGGTGAACTGCGCCAGCATCTTCAGGGTGTCGGGTGCGCAGTGGGCCTTGGCCAGGGAGCTGTTGAACAGCAGCTTGTCGTAGATCTTCACTTCGTCGCTGACCCGCAGGCAGTACGGCACCTTGACGATGTAGATCCGGTCGATGAACGCTTCGTTGTTCTTGTTGTTACGGAAGGTGTGCCACTCCGATTCGTTGGAGTGAGCGAGCAGAATCCCGGTAAACGGAATCGCCCCCAGGCCTTCGGTACTGTTGTAGTTGCCTTCCTGGGTAGCGGTCAGCAACGGGTGCAGCACCTTGATCGGTGCCTTGAACATTTCGACGAATTCCATCAGCCCCTGGTTGGCCCGGCACAGCGCACCGGAGTAGCTGTAGGCGTCGGCGTCGTTCTGTGGGTATTCCTCGAGTTTGCGGATGTCGACCTTGCCGACCAGTGCCGAGATGTCCTGGTTGTTCTCATCACCCGGTTCGGTCTTGGCCACGGCGATCTGGTTGAGGATCGACGGATACAGCTTGACCACGCGGAACTGGCTGATGTCGCCGCCGAATTCGGCCAGGCGTTTGGTCGCCCAGGGCGACATGATGGTGTTCAGGTAGCGCCGTGGGATGCCGAAGTCTTCCTCGAGAATCGCGCCATCTTCGGTGGCGTTGAACAGACCCAGAGGGGATTCGAATACCGGTGAGCCCTTGATCGCGTAGAAGGGCACTTTTTCCATCAGCTGTTTCAGCTTCTCGGCCAGCGACGATTTACCGCCACCGACGGGGCCGAGCAGATAGAGGATCTGTTTCTTCTCTTCCAGGCCTTGGGCGGCATGGCGGAAATACGAGACGATCTGGTCGATGCATTCTTCCATCCCGTGGAAGTCTTCAAAGGCCGGATAGCGACGAATCACCTTGTTGGAGAAGATCCGCGACAGCCGCGAGTTGGTCGATGTGTCGAGCAGCTCGGGTTCGCCAATTGCCATCAATAGACGCTCGGCGGCGGAAACGTAAGCGCTGCGGTCCTTTTTGCACAGCTCCAGGTACTCCTGCAGCGAGAGTTCTTCCTGGCGTGTGGACTCGAAGCGTTGTTGGAAGTGGCTAAAGATACTCATGACGTCACCTCGCTCGATACGTGGAGCCGACGCCGGATCACTCAGTCGATGCTGGCAAGCAGCCGCGGTGGCCGCTTGTTTACCCCCCAGAACACTTTCGCGGTCGACAACCTTGAAAGTCACTCCCGATGACCCGTGCGCCGGTGTACCGGCTCTCCCCTGTTTTGGATGGCCTGGGCTTAAGGATAGTTGGGAATTCGGGAGGTAAAGGCGAGATACGTAATTATGTGTGGCAGACCGTTCGTCTGCCGCGCGCAGGCCCACGGCAGCCGGGGCCTGCACGTGACAAAAAAATTATTCGGTGGTGCCTTGCGCGGTTTTCGACGGATAAGTCGTACGCCATAACTCAAAGCCGCCGTCCATGCTGTAGACGTCGGAGAAGCCCTGACTGATCAGGTAGGCCGCCGCACCCTGGCTGGAATTGCCGTGGTAGCAGACGACAACAGTCGGTGCATCGAGATCGGCGCCTTGAATGAAAGCGTGCAGTGAGTGGTTGTCCAGATGCTTCGAACCAGTGATATGCAGGGCGGCAAAAGTCGCAGGGTCGCGGACATCGACTACCACGGCACCTTGCTCACGCAGGGCCTGGGCCTGTTCCGGGGGGATTCGTTTGAATTCGCTCATGGCGGGTTCCTGTAGCTCGGCAGAATGTGCAGTCTAACGCGGGGCGCTGACTGGCGACGTTTCGGGGATAAGTGGTGCGACGGTTGGTGCAAGGCCACCGTGTTCATCGCATTTGCACGACACGCGCTCGCCGCTGTCGACGTTCATCAGGGTCAGGCTGCCGCCCCAGACACAACCGGTGTCCAGTGCCGAGATGCCGGGTTCGTGGACATCGCCTTCCAGCGCGGCCCAGTGGCCGAAAATGATGCGCAGACCGCGGGTCTTGCGCTCTTTGTGCTGGAACCACGGTTTGTAACCTGGCGGTGCGGTATCGAGGCCTTCCTTGCTTTTGAGGTCGAGCTTGCCGTCGGCGGTGCAGAAACGCATACGGGTGAAATAGTTGGTGATCACGCGCAGGCGGGTGACGCCTTTGAGATCGTTGTCCCATTTGGCGGGTTCATTGCCGTACATGCCGTCAAGAAACACCGGAAGCAGATTGTCATCACGCAAAGCCGTTTCCACTTCGTCAGCGCACTTCAAGGCGCGACGCAGCGACCATTGCGGCGGGATGCCGGCGTGGACCATGACGACATCGCGCTGCTCATCGTAGTGCACCAGCTTTTGCTGGCGCAGCCATTCAAGCAGTGCAGGGCCGTCGGGGGCTTCGAGGATCTCGCGCAGGGTGTCGGACTTTTTCAGACGCTCGACGTGCCTGCTGACAGCCAGCAGGTGCAGGTCATGGTTGCCGAGCACGCAGACCAGCGAGTCGCGCATGCCATAGAGAAAACGCAGGGTCTCCAGCGATTGCGGGCCACGGTTGACCAGATCGCCGACCAGCCAGAGCCGATCGTGCGCCGGGTCGAACGCCACTTGCCTGAGCAGGCACTTGAGCGGTTCAAGGCAGCCTTGCAGATCGCCCACGGCGTACGTCGTCATCAGTGCAGGGCTCCGGGCACGGCGAGGCGGAAGGGCTTGATGATTGCGTCGAAATGTTTGCCATCGGTGGCGACCATTTCGTAGGTGCCCTGCATGGTGCCGACCTTGGTGGTCATGACCGTACCGCTGCTGTAGGTGTGGCTTTTGCCGGCGTCGATCAGCGGTTGCTGGCCGACGACGCCTGCACCGCGAACCTCTTCGACATGGCCGTCACCGTCGGTGATCACCCAGTGTCGCGACATCAGGCGCGCGGGCTGCTCGCCGTTGTTCTGCACGGTGATGGTGTAGGCGAAGGCGAAGCGGTCGTGCTCGGGTTGCGATTGGTCTGCCAGATAGTGGGTGACGACACTGACATCGACCTGATAGCGAGGATCGGACATGCAAAAGGGCCTTAAGCAAAGCGGAACGCGAGGCGTAGCTGATGGGGAATCAGTCTAGGCAAGTATCGGGCAGTAAACCAGAGTGGCGTCCTGCCCGATAGCGTTCATCGCCTGTCAGTCGGCGGCGGGGGCTTGTTCGCTGAGCTTGTCGGCCAGGCGCACGAACGCGGCCAGGTCCAGTTGCTCGGGACGCAGGCTGCCATCGACACCGGCGGCTTCGATCTCGGCGGCGGTCATCAATTGCTTGAGGGTATTGCGCAGGGTCTTGCGGCGCTGGTTGAAGGCTTCGCGAACGACGCGTTCCAGCAGGCGATGATCCTTGGCCGGGTGCGGCAGTACTGCGTGCGGCACCAGACGGACGATAGCCGAGTCGACTTTCGGCGGCGGGTTGAACGCGCCCGGCCCCACGTTGAACAGGTGCTCTACGCGGCAGTGGTACTGAACCATGATCGACAGGCGACCCCAGTCACCGCCACCCGGGCCCGCCGCCAGACGCTCGACCACTTCCTTCTGCAACATGAAGTGCATGTCGCGAATGATGCCGGCGTTGTTCAGCAGGTGAAAAATCAATGGCGTGGAGATGTTGTACGGCAGGTTGCCGACCACGCGCAGGCTGTTCGGTGCGGCATTCAGCGTATTGAAGTCGAACTTCAGCGCGTCGCCCTGGTGCAGGTTGAAGTTGCTCTTGCCGGCGAACTGCTGGTTGAGGATCGGGATCAGGTCCTTGTCCAGTTCCACCACGTCGAGTTGCGCGCCGGAGTTGAGCAGGCCGGCGGTCAGTGCGCCCTGGCCGGGGCCGATTTCCAGCAGGCGGTCGTCAGGCTTGGCGCTGATGGAGCGCAGGATGCGGTCGATGACGCCGGCATCGTGCAGAAAGTTCTGGCCAAAGCGTTTGCGCGCCTTGTGTTGGTATTGCTCGGTCATAAACGGGTCTCGGCCATCTGGTAGGCGGTTTCCAGGGCGACCTGCAGGCTGCCGGTGTCGATCTTGCCGCTACCGGCCAGATCCAGGGCGGTGCCGTGATCGACCGAAGTGCGGATGATCGGCAGGCCGAGGGTCACGTTGACTGCGGCGCCGAAGCCTTTGTACTTCAGCACGGGCAGGCCCTGGTCGTGGTACATCGCCAGCACTGCGTCGCAGCGCTCCAGATATTTGGGGGTAAACAGAGTGTCGGCAGGCAGCGGGCCACGAAGGTCCATACCCTCGCCGCGCAGGCGCTCTAATGTCGGTTCAATGATGTCGATTTCTTCATGGCCCAGGTGTCCGCCTTCACCGGCGTGCGGATTGAGTCCGCAGACCAGAATGCGTGGTTGGGCGATGCCGAATTTGTTTTGCAGGTCGCTGTGCAGGATCCGCGTCACGCGTTCCAGCCGTTCTGGTGTGATTGCGTCGGCAATCTCGCGCAGGGGCAGGTGGGTGGTGACCAGTGCCACGCGCAAACCGCGGGTGGCGAGCATCATCACCACTTGGGCGGTGTGGGTCAGGTCAGCGAGAAATTCCGTGTGCCCGGAGAACGGGATGCCGGATTCGTTGATCACGCCCTTGTGTACGGGCGCAGTGATCATCCCGGCGAAATCGCCGTTCAGGCAGCCGTTGCCGGCGCGGGTCAGGGTTTCAAGGACGAACGCGGCGTTGGCCTTGTCCAGTTGCCCGGCGACCACGGGGGCGCTGAGCGGCGTATCCCAGACGTAAAGGCTGTTGGCAGGCGCCGGAGCATCCGGCCAGTGATCCGGCCCGACGTCCAGCAAGTTGACAGCCAGCCCCAGCTGCGCGGCCCGCTCAAGGAGCAGGTCGCGGCTGGTGATGGCAATCAGGGGATGTGGCTGGGCTTGCGAGGCGAGCAGCAGGCACAGGTCGGGACCGATGCCGGCTGGTTCGCCGGGTGTCAGCGCGAAACGCTTGGGTTTCACTGCGCTGCCTGGTCTGCGCCAGGGAGTTTGATTTCTACGTAGGCTTCTTCACGAATCTGACGCAGCCAGTTCTGCAGCTCTTCATCGTATTTCTTGTTACGTAGAACAGTCATTGCCTGTTGCTCGCGGGCTTTTTCGGTGCTGTCGGTAGCGCGACGACCAAGGACTTCCAGGACATGCCAGCCGTATTGGGTCTGGAATGGCTTGGACAGTTGACCTTGTGGGGTCTTGTTCATGACTTCACGGAATTCCGGTACCAGTGCGTTCGGATCGATCCAGGTCAGATCACCACCGTTGAGCGCCGAGCCCGGATCTTCGGAGTAGCTTTTCGCCAGAGTGGCAAAATCTTCGCCCGCCAGAATGCGCTCATACAGCGATTGAACCAGTGCCTTGGTCTTGGCTTCGTCACGAATCGGACTTGGCTTGACCAAAATGTGGCGTACATGGACTTCGTCGCTCATCTGGCTTTCGCCACCACGCTTTGCCAGCACTTTAAGGATGATAAAACCACCCGGGGTGCGTGCAGGTTGGGTGATGTCGCCAACGGCCATGCTGCTCAACTCGCGGTCGAACGGCGGTGGCAGTTGCGCGGCTTTACGCCAGCCCATGTCGCCGCCTTCCAGTGCGTTGTCGCTGCCGGACTTGGCCACGGCCATCTGGCCGAAGTCAGCGCCTTGCTTGAGCTGCTGGTAAACCTCCATCGCCTGGCGTGCGGCACTTTGAATCGCTTCAGAGCTGGCGCTTTCCGGGGTCGGGATCAGAATATTGGCCAGGTGCAGTTCTTCGGACAGCTGCATCTTGCCCAGGTCGGAAGCGAGGAAGTTCTTCACTTCCTGCTCGGAGACCTGAATGCGTTCTGCCACGCGACGCTGACGTACACGGCTGATGATCATTTCGCGTTTGATCTGGTCACGAGCGTCGTCATAGTTCAGACCGTCGTGAGCCAGGGCGGCGCGGAATTGATCCACGGTCATGTTGTTGCGCTGGGCAATAGTGCCGACAGCCTGGTTCAGCTCTTCATCGGTAATGCGGATGCCGGAACGCTCGCCGATCTGCAGTTGCAGGTTTTCGACGATCAGGCGTTCGAGCACCTGTTGATCCAGCACGCCCGGAGGCGGCATGCCGCCGCCACGCTTGGCAATGGTCTGCTGAACTTCGTGGACACGCTGGTCCAGTTGGCTCTGCATGACCACGTCGTTATCAACGATCGCGACCACTTTATCGATGGACTGTACTGCGGCGTTGGCCGCAGTACCCAGGAACAACGCGCCCAGCAGCAGCGGGCGCAGACAATCAGAAAGCTTGGTCTTCACGTTGACGATAACCTTGGATGCCTTTGTCGAGGAAGCTCTCTACCTTGGCGCCAGTCAGGCCGCCGAGTCCCTTCAGAACAATTTGGAGGAAGACGCCGTGGTCGCCTTTTTCGTTTTCCGGGGCGTTCTGACTGAACTCGTCATAGCTGACCCAGTAACGGTTGATCAGGCGCAGTTTCCAGCAGCAGTTGTCGTATTCGAAACCACCGAAGGCTTCCAGCGTACGGTTGCGGTTGTAGTCGTACTGCCAGCGGCTGATGGCGCTCCACTGCGGAACGATCGGCCAGATGACCGAGAAGTCGTGCTGCTCGATCTTGTAGTAGTCCTTCACGTAGCCAGGCTGGCCCGGGGTGCCGTAGTCACCGCCACCCACCGACCATTTACCGGTGTTCTGGTCGAAACGAACCTGGTCATTGCGATAGCGATAGCCGACGTTGACCACCTTGTTCGGGTTGTCTTCAGGCTGGTAGTGGAACATCGCGCTGCCGGAACGCGGGCTGCGGCTGTCCGGGTCCCAGTTGTAGTCGGCAGTGGTACGCCAGTCACGGTTCCAGCGGTATTCGTATTCCAGTGCGTACGGCGATACGTCGGCCTGGGCGTCTTTGCGATCCTTGAATGCGATGCCCGGCAGTTGTACTTCACGATCCTTGAAGTAGTAAGCCTGACCGACGCTGATGCGTTGACGCTCGAAACCGTCGTCCTCGATCCAGCGGCTGGTCACACCCAGCGACAGCTTGTTCTCGTCGCCGACACGGTCGGAGCCGGAGAAACGGTTGTCACGGAACAGCGACGCGTAGTTGAAGGTGTATTCACTGGTATCGAATACCGGAATGTCTTCCTGATCGACCTTGGGTACATACAGGTAGAACAGACGCGGTTCCAGGGTCTGGCGATAGTTCTTGCCGAAGTACGACGTGTTGCGGTCGAAGTACAGGCCGCTGTCGACGCTGGCGATCGGTACGCCACGGCTCTGGTTGCTGTCGAAGGTGCCGTTGAGTTTGTTCTGCTCAGCGTTTTGCGCAGCAATCTGCGACTTGCCGGTACCGTCCAGATCCAGTTGGTACTGGGTGTACTGGTACTTGAGCGATGGCTTGAGGAAGCCATAGGTCCAGTTCATCGGCAGGCTGACACCTGGTTTCAGGTTCAGGCGATCACCGTTGGCGCGCGCCAGACCCTGAATATTGGTATCGAGGCGCGGGGCAGTAGTGCCGTCTTCATTTACGAAGTTGCCATTCTGCAGATCACGATCGAAACGGACGATTTCGGTCTCGTAATCGAAGTTCAAACCTTCCGGGTGATATGGCAGTTGACCATTGAAGGTGATCTGCGGCAGTCGACCGTACGGCGTGATGTTCGAAACAGTAGCCAGTTGGTACTGCTGAGCGTTCAAGCGAGCGGTATAGCTGTCGCCACGGTAGGTCACCGAACCCTGCTGATTCACGTAGTCGGCGCTCTTCACACCGATCTGATCGGTGGTCAGGTCCTGGAAGTAGTACGGATCGCTGATCTTGGTGTAGTCAACCTGAGTCATCACACGGGAGTCGAGACCACCCTTGTGCTGCCAGTTGTACATGTAGCGATTCTTTTCGTAGTCGGTCTGCTTGCTGCGATCGGTATCTTCGTCGTTCAGATACGCCGCACCGAACTGACCTTCGCTGGTCTTGGTCAGGTAGCGGAACTCGCCTTCGACCAGCATGCCGCGCTTGCTCATGTAACGCGGGTACAACGTGGCGTCGTAGTTTGGCGCCAGGTTGAAGTAGTACGGGGTGACCAGCGTGAAGCCGGTATCGCTGCCGGTGCCGATGGTAGGCGGCAGGAAGCCCGACTGGCGACGGTCGTCGATCGGGAAGTAGATGTACGGCGTGTACAGGATCGGAATGTCCTTGACCCGCAGCGTCACGTTGGTCGCGGTACCGAAGCCGGTGGCCGGGTTCAGGGTGATGTTGTTGCCCTTGAGCTGCCACGCGTTGCTGTTCGGTTCGCACGTGGTGTACGTGCCGTCCTTCAAGCGGATGATCGCGTTTTCGGCGCGCTTGGCGTACAGCGCGTTACCGCGGATGCGCGATTTGTGCATCACGTATTCGGCGTTGTCGACCTTGGCTTCACCGGTGTCGAGCTGCACATCGGCGTGGTCGCCGACGATCAGCGCGCCGTTGTCGCGGATGCGTACGTCGCCGTTGAGTTCGGCGCGGCTCTCGGCCTGATACAGGCTGGCCTCGTCGGACTCGACCTGCATGCTGCCCTGACGCAGCACCACGTCGCCGGCCAGCGTACCCACCTGATCTTCGGTGTTGTAGCGCGAGGCCTTGGCGCCGATAAAGGTCGGTGCGTCACTTTTATTCGTCTTGTCATTCATGCCAGGACGAATCGGTTCGATATAGGAACCAGAGCAGTAAGGACCGGTCTCGGCCAATTGGGCGGCGGTGAGCTTCTCGCGCGGAACCCAGTCGAGGTGACTGTAGTCTTCGCTACGGGATTTCAGGCCGCGGCCCTTGGCTTCGGTGACCAGCACAGGCTTGGCGCCGGTGTCGGAAGTGGAACCGTTCTGGGCCGGGGCTTCGCCGGCGGCGCTGACAGCGCTGCCGTCATGCACCGGACGCGGCGGCAATGCAGCGGCCGGCGCCTTGGGCGCACACGCCCAGCCACCCGTTGCCGAGACGGCGCAGTCATACTGCTCGGCGGCAACAACGAATTGACTGGCCAGAGGTTGCATAGCCAGCAGACTGCCGGTTACCAACAACGGAAATTTTTTACGAAACGCGGGGGATTTCAATGCCATCTTATTAGTCCGGGCTTCCTGCGTGCCATCTGCCCGCGGTGTGGGCCGCACGCCTCTCGATGGTCTGAAAAAGATGCTGGATAATAAAGCATGACCCGCTTGACGGCTAGCGCCGTCGGAGACCCTTGCAATGCCTGACCAAGATGTACGCTTGCAACACCTGAAAGTTTGGCTCGATGAGCAGTTGGCAATCCTGTTTGCGGATCAGGGCTGGGGCACCGTGCCCCCGGCCACGTTGACCGCGGCCAGCAGTGACGCGAGTTTCCGGCGTTATTTCCGCTGGGAAGGAGAGGGCCGCAGCTTCGTCGTGATGGACGCGCCGCCCCCTCAGGAAAACTGCAAACCGTTCGTGGATATCGCCTTTTTGCTGGCGAAATCCGGAATTAACGTGCCGAAAATTTATGCCGAAGACCTCGAACGCGGATTTCTTTTGCTCAATGACCTGGGCAACAAGACCTATCTGGACGTGATCGACAGCGAAAATGCCGACGCGTTGTTCAGCGATGCCCTGCAGGCTCTGCTGGCTTTTCAGCAATTGCCGATGGTGGCACCGCTGCCGAGTTACGACGTCGCGCTGCTGCGTCGCGAGCTGGAACTGTTCCCCGAGTGGTACGTGAAACGTGAACTCGGCGTGGAGTTCGACGCGGCTCAGCAACAACAATGGCAGCAGATCAGTGATCTGTTGATCGACAGCGCCCTGGCCCAACCGAAAGTGCTGGTGCACCGCGACTACATGCCGCGCAACCTGATGCTCAGCGAGCCGAATCCCGGCGTGCTGGATTTCCAGGATGCGGTCTACGGCCCGGTGACCTACGACGTGACCTGCCTGTTCAAGGACGCCTTCCTCAGTTGGCCTGAAGAGCGCGTGCGCGGCTGGCTGCAACGTTACTGGGAGCAAGCCTCGGCGCTGAACATTCCAGTGCAGCCTGACTTCGAAGACTTCCTGCGTGCCAGCGACCTGATGGGCGTGCAGCGTCACCTGAAAGTCATCGGCATTTTTGCCCGCATCTGCCATCGCGATGGCAAGCCGCGTTATCTGGCCGACGTGCCGCGTTTCTTTGCCTATATAGAAGCGGTGATCGCGCGTCGTCCTGAACTGGCGGATCTGCAGGCGTTGTTCGCCAGTCTGCGTGGCGGAGTGACGGCATGAAGGCAATGATTCTGGCGGCAGGCAAGGGCGAGCGCATGCGCCCGCTGACCCTGACCACCCCTAAACCGCTGGTGCGTGCCGGCGGCGTGCCATTGATCGAATATCACCTGCGCGCGCTGGCGGCGGCCGGTTTCAGCGAAGTCGTGATCAACCATGCCTGGCTCGGTCAGCAGATCGAGGACTATCTGGGCGACGGCTCGAAGTACGGCGTGAGCATCCAGTACTCGCCGGAAGGCGAGCCGCTGGAAACCGGTGGCGGGATTTTCCGGGCCTTGCCGTTGCTCGGTGATGACGCGTTTTTGGTGGTCAACGGTGATATCTGGACCGACTATGACTTCAGCGTGCTGCATCAACCGATCAACGGTCTGGCCCACCTGGTGCTGGCGGACAACCCGGCGCATCACCCGAACGGCGATTTCACCTTGGCCAACGGTCAGGTGATCGATGGCCAGCCGGACGCGCCAACCCTGACCTACAGCGGCATCGCGGTCCTGCATCCGCAATTGTTCGATGGCTGCACGGACGGCGCGTTCAAGCTTGCGCCGCTGCTGCGCAACGCGATGGCAGAAGGACAGGTCACGGGCGAGCGCCTGAAGGGTCACTGGGTCGATGTCGGTACGCATGAGCGTCTGGCCGAAGCTGAAGCATTGATAAAAGCGAGTCGTTGATATGTTGTGGCCAGGGACTCTGATTGGAGCCGGAGCGGGTTTTGCCATTGCCAGCATTCCGGGGGCCATGCTTGGGGCGTTGTTGGGGCAAGCGCTGGATCGGCGCCTGCATTTGCAGAGCTGGGGACATCTGCGGGAAAAACTTGGTGGACGGCCGATGCTGCGCAACGACGAACTGCTGTTCGTCTTGCTCGGGCGTCTGGCCAAGAGCGATGGACGGGTGACGGACGGCCATATCCAGCAGGCGCGCAATGAAATGAACGCTCTGGAAATGAGCGAGCCGGCGCGGCGTCGGGCGATCGCCGCGTTCAATCGCGGCAAGTCCGGCGGTGACCGCTTGCGCGGTTATCTGCGGCGCCTGAGTGCCCAGCCCCATGCGGCCGAAGGCGTGTTGCGTGCCTGCTGGCGGATGGTCTGGGCCGACGGCCGCGCGGGCGTCAGTGAGCGTGAACTGTTGGCGCAGTGGGGCAAGTGGCTGGGTTGGACAACGCACCAGATACAGGCGCTGGCCAGTGATTACGAGCCGAACAAGCGCCCTATTGTCAGTGCGGCGGTGAGCTATCAGGAAGCGATGCGCCTGCTTGGTGTGTCGGCAACCAGCGAACCGGCGCAGATCAAGCGAGCGTACCGGCGCCTGCTCAGCCGTCATCATCCGGACAAGATTGCCGGCAGCGGTGCGACGCCGGAACAGGTGCGTGAGGCGACCGAGAAAACCCGCGAGCTGCACAACGCGTTTACCCTGATTCGGGCGCGGCGGGATTTTCGCTGATCGATAGAGATGAGTTGTTGATGAGGGCCTCTTCGCGAGCAAGCCCGCTTCCACCCTGATCGCATTCCAACTGGTGGAACTCGATCAGGGTGGCAGCGGGCTTGCTCGCGAATGGGGCGACTCGGTCTGTCAGTCAGTCTTCTGCGGATTCAACCAACCGCGAACCCGACGAAACAGTTGTTCCTGCTCGGCCTTGTTGTCCGGCAACGCCTTGAGCGCCACCTGGCTGAATGCCGAGGTCTTCAAGCGCTTGCTGGCCTGCATGCGCTCCAGTGCTGCGTTGCGGTCCAGCGACTTGTCCATGTAGAAAATGTCGGCCGTCGGCAGCTTCAATGTCGGCGTCAGCTCGGCCAGTTGCGGTTGGGCCTTGGCCGGTGCCTGGGCGTCGACCATGACGAACTTTTCCACCTGGGCTGTCTGCCGCTCGCTCAGAAACCGCGCCGCCCAATAAGCGCCAGTGCCGTGCCCCAGCACCACGATGTGCCGGGCACTTTGCTGTTCGGCGTAGCCAATCGCGGCGTCGATACGGGCGAAGATGCGTTCGGCGTCAGCCTTGGCTTGCTCTTCGCTGGTTTCGGCAACCACTTGATCTGCAACGTCCGCTTCACCACCTGCGGCCTGCTCGATCGGTTGCGCGGTGGTGGAATCCTTGCTGCCGCTTTCAGGGACTTTCGGTGCTGCCGGGGCTGCAATCACTCGCGGTGCGATGGCATCGCTTTGCAGGTCGGGCAAGGTGATACTCAGGCTGCTCCACTCGACGTCGGGCAGTTTGCGTCGCAGCGGGCCGATGACTTGCGGCCAGTCAGCCGTTTCGCCAGCGCCGGGGACGATAATCACCGCACCTTTTGGCTCGGCGGTGTTGGCCGGTTTCCACAGCGCGAGGAAGGTGTCGGCGCCGGCCTGCAATTGTTGTTGCTCTTGCGCCGGGACTTTGCGTTCGAGTGCCGCGGCCTCTTCCTGACTACGCTCAAGCAGTGGCTGGCGTTCAGCCGGTTTTTCGGCGGCCGGTTGCTCGGCCGTGGAGGCGGGCGCCGGGTCGGCAGCTTCGACGGAAAACGCACAAGGCAGGATCAGCGACAGGCACAATGCTGGCATTGCCAGGCGGTAGACAGAGGGCATCGGTTATTCCAGGCCAGAAAAGTATCCCGGCAGCCTAATGGGTTGGTCAGAATTTGTCAGTGTACGAGACTTCAATGATGCGTTTTTGCTGCCTGTGGGTTATCGGCTGGTTGTGTTTTCCCTTGATGGGCTGGGCGGCGTCTGCGCCGGCAGCGCACGGCGCGTCGTTGACGTTCAGCGAGCAGCAGTGGCTGGCGCAGCACCGTGAGCTGCGCGTCGGTCTGGTCCTGCAGGCGCCGTACGCGCAATACGATCGGCGCCTGCAGCGACTGTCCGGGGCCAACGTCGAACTGATGAAGTCACTGGCCAAGACGTTGAACGTCGAGCTGAGCTGGCGCAACTTTCAGGATCTGGCGCAACTGGAAGAGGCTGCCCGCGACGGCGAAATCGACATCGCCCCGGGCCTGACCCAGACCCCGGGTGCACTGCGTCTGTGGTTGTTTTCCGATCCTTACATGCGTGTGCCGCAACTGGTGGTCAGCGACCAGAAGAGCAGCGGTGTGGTGGAGCTGGAGAAAGTCGACAGCCTGGCCCGCGTCGCCGTGCGCATGCCCAGCGCCACCGCCGATTATTTGCGCAGCAATTATCCTCACCTGAATCTGCAGGGTGTGCCGCTGGAGCGTCAGGCGCTGCAATTGCTGCTGAGTCAGCAGGCGTCCTACGCCGTGATAGATGAAGCGCAGCTCGGGCGGTTGTCCGCGGAACCTGAGTTCGCCGGGTTGGTGGTGGTCGGTGATATCGGGCTGCCGCAACTGTTGCGGGTCGCCACGCGGCGCGACTGGCCGGAGCTGGCCGCGATTGTCGAAAGCGCCTTGCGGGCGATCCCGGCCAAGGATCTGGAGCGCCTGCACACGCAATGGCTGCAACCCAAGTATCCGCGTCTGTCGGAGTCGCCGGGGTTCTGGCAGAACCTCAGCCTGCTGTTTGCCGTGTTGCTGCTCAGTTGCATCGCCATCGTCTGGTGGCAGCGGCGTCAGCAGCACAGCCTTGAACATCGATTACTGGCAGCGCGCGAAGACATCGCGCTGCGCGCAGCCAGCGAAGAGGCTCTGCGCCTGACGCAGTTTTCCATCGACCAAAGCACCGTCGGCATTCTCTGGGTCAATTGGGACAGCCATGTGCGCTACGCCAACCGCGCGGCGGAAAGCATGCTCGGTTATCCACAGGGCGCGCTCATCGAACGACCGCTGATCGATTTCGAACCCGGCCTGCACATGGACCGCTGGCTCAACCTGTGGAAACGCGCACGGGCCAGTGAAGAAGGGCCGCTGAGCTTTGAAACCAGTTGCGTGCGCGCCAATGGCAGCGTCCTGCCGGCGGACGTCTCGCTGAGTTTCCTGCGGTTTCGCGACAGCGAGTACCTGGTGGTTTATCTCACCGACGTCACCGAGCGCCGCCGCGCGCTGGCCGCCTTGCAGGAAAGTGAAGCGCGCCTGCAGGGCATCGCCGCCAACGTGCCGGGGCTGGTGTTCCGCCTCGAACGCGCGCCGGTGACCGGGCAGATCGATTTCGCCTACATCAGTGAGGGCAGCGAGAGCCTGGTCGGTTACGCACCGGCCGCCATCGCGCACCGTGACATGGGCCTGCGCAGTCTGGTGCACCCCGACGACAAGGCCAGTTATCACCAGACCCAGGATCAAGCGCTGGACACCGACAGCGACTGGTCGTGGCAGGGCCGTATCCTCACCCGTCAGGGTGAACAGCGCTGGGCCGAGATCAAGGCGATCACCCGGCAACTGGAGGACGGTGCCTATGTCTGGGACGGTATTGTCTGGGACATCAGCGAAAGCAAGCGCATCGAACTGGAACTGGCCGCGTCCCGCGAGCAACTGCGCGAGCTGTCGGCGCACCTTGAGAGCGTGCGTGAAGAAGAGAAGGCGCGCATTGCCCGGGAAGTGCACGATGAGCTGGGGCAAATGCTCACGGTGCTGAAACTGGAAACCTCGATGTGCGAGCTGGCCTATGCGCAACTCGACCCGGGGCTGAACGAGCGGTTGAACAGCATGAAACGCCTGATCGCCCAGTTGTTTCAGCTGGTGCGCGACGTGGCGACGGCGCTGCGTCCGCCGATTCTCGATGCCGGGATCGCCTCGGCGATTGAGTGGCAGGCACGGCGGTTTGAAGCGCGTACGCAGATTCCGTGTCTGGTGCAGGTGCCGGACAATCTGCCGGCGCTCAGCGATGCCAAGGCGATCGGGCTGTTCCGGATTTTGCAGGAGGCGCTGACCAATGTGATGCGCCATGCCCAGGCGCATACTGTGGAACTGACGCTGGTGCTGGAAGGCGATGAATTGTGTCTGACGGTCAGTGATGATGGCGTAGGTTTCGTCGCCGCCACCGATCGGCCGACTTCCTTTGGCCTGGTGGGCATGCGCGAGCGCGTGCTGATCATGGGCGGGCGCTTGCTGCTTGAGAGTGAGCCGGGGGAGGGCACGAGTCTGGTGGTGCGGGTGCCGGTGACCGAGGTCTGATTTTTGTGGTGTTGATGCTGGCCTCTTCGCGAGCAGGCTCGCTCCCACATTGGAATGCATTTCCCTGTGGGAGCGAGCCTGCTCGCGAATGATCCTGACGCTGAAGAAGAACAATGGAGAAGAACGTGATCCGTGTACTGGTAGCCGAAGACCACACCATCGTCCGTGAAGGGATCAAGCAATTGATCGGCCTGGCCAAGGATCTGCAAGTGGTGGGCGAGGCGAGCAATGGCGAGCAGTTGCTGGAAACCCTGCGCAGTGTGCCGTGCGAGGTGGTGCTGCTGGACATCTCGATGCCTGGGGTCAACGGTCTGGAGGCGATCCCGCGGATCCGCGCGCTGAACAATCCGCCGGCGATTCTGGTGCTGTCGATGCACGATGAAGCGCAGATGGCTGCCCGCGCGCTGAAGGTGGGTGCAGCGGGTTACGCGACCAAGGACAGCGATCCTGCGTTGCTGCTGACCGCCATTCGTAAAGTCGCCGCCGGCGGGCGCTACATTGACCCGGAGCTGGCCGACCGGATGGTCTTTGAAGTCGGCCTGACCGACACCCGTCCATTGCATTCGCTGCTGTCCGAGCGCGAGTTCTCGGTGTTCGAGCGTCTGGCCCAGGGCGCCAACGTCAACGACATCGCCCAGCAACTGGCCCTGAGCAGCAAGACCATCAGCACCCACAAGGCGCGGCTGATGCAGAAGCTCAACATCACCTCGCTGGCCGAGTTGGTGAAGTACGCGATGGAACACAAACTTCTCTGAGCCACACCGCAATCAAAAGCTGTGGGAGGGGGCTTGCTCCCGAATGCGCTGTGTCAGTCGCTGAATAAGTTGGATGACCCGCCGCATTCGGGAGCAAGCCCCCTCCCACATAAGATCTCCACCGTGCTCAGGATGGAGGTCATATCCATTTACGACAGACGCTTTCGCCTGTTCTTGCGGCTTGCGGTTCCACACCTGTCGGCGGCTTACCCAATCGCGCCATCCTTGTAGGGCAATCCCTACCCCCAACCTTCCATCCGGCTGAGGCGATTCTCTCCTGCGCCCCGATTTGCGCGGCTGGCGCCAGCCACTAGGCTTAATCCACAGCAGTTACCAATAACAAAGGTGTGGGTATGAGCCAGGTCGAATCAAACGCAGGGGCCAGTGACGTGCTGGTCAGCTTTCGTGGAGTGCAGAAGAGCTACGACGGCGAGAACCTGATCGTCAAAGACCTCAACCTGGACATTCGCAAAGGCGAGTTCCTGACCCTGCTCGGGCCATCCGGCTCCGGCAAGACCACCAGCCTGATGATGCTCGCCGGGTTCGAAACGCCGACCGCCGGCGAAATCCTCCTGGCCGGTCGCGCAATCAACAACGTGCCGCCGCACAAGCGTGACATCGGCATGGTGTTCCAGAACTACGCGTTGTTCCCGCACATGACCGTCGCCGAAAACCTCGCCTTCCCGCTGACCGTGCGTGGCCTGAACAAAAGCGACGTCAGCGACAAGGTCAAGAAAGTCCTCAGCATGGTCCAGCTCGACGCCTTCGCCTCGCGTTATCCGGCGCAACTGTCCGGTGGTCAGCAACAGCGGGTGGCGCTGGCCCGGGCACTGGTGTTCGAACCGCAACTGGTTTTGATGGACGAACCCCTCGGCGCTCTCGACAAACAACTGCGTGAACACATGCAGATGGAGATCAAACACCTGCACCAGCGCCTCGGCGTGACCGTGGTCTATGTGACCCACGACCAGGGCGAAGCGCTGACCATGTCCGACCGAGTGGCCGTGTTCCACCAGGGCGAGATCCAGCAGATCGCCCCACCGCGCACCCTTTACGAAGAACCGAAAAACACCTTCGTCGCCAACTTCATCGGTGAGAACAACCGCCTCAACGGTCGCCTGCTCAGCCAGAGCGGTGAGCGCTGCGTGGTCGAGCTGGGCCGTGGCGAGAAGGTCGAGGCGCTGGCGGTCAACGTCGGCCAGACCGGCGAACCGGTGACCCTGTCGATTCGTCCGGAGCGCGTCAGCCTCAATGGCTCGAGCGATCAATGCGTCAACCGCTTCTCAGGGAGGGTGGCGGAATTCATCTATCTGGGCGACCACGTCCGGGTGCGTCTGGAAGTCTGCGGCAAGACCGACTTCTTCGTGAAACAGCCGATTGCCGAGCTCGATCCAGCGCTCGCGGTCGGGGACGTGGTACCGCTTGGCTGGCAGGTCGAGCACGTTCGTGCACTTGACCCGCTGTTAGAGGCGAACTGATCGCCCCCGCAATACCAACACCAACCCTGCACGTGGAGAGAACAATAAATGTTGAGATCCCTGAAGTTCACCGCCCTGACCCTGGGCCTGATGGGTGCGGCCAGCGCAATGGCCGCTGGCCCGGATTTGACTGTGGTGTCGTTTGGCGGGGCGAACAAGGCGGCGCAAGTCAAAGCCTTCTATGCACCGTGGGAAGCGGCGGGCAATGGCAAGATCGTCGCCGGCGAATACAACGGTGAAATGGCCAAGGTCAAAGCCATGGTCGACACCAAGAGCGTGTCGTGGGACCTGGTGGAAGTCGAGTCGCCGGAACTGGCCCGTGGCTGCGATGAAGACATGTTCGAACCGCTGGACCCGGCGCTGTTCGGCAAGTCCGAAGATTACGTCAAGGGGGCGATCCAGCCGTGCGGCGTGGGCTTCTTCGTCTGGTCGACCGTGCTGGCCTACAACGCCGACAAGCTGAAAACCGCGCCGACCAGTTGGGCCGATTTCTGGGACACCAAGAAATTCCCGGGCAAACGTGGCCTGCGCAAAGGCGCCAAGTACACCCTGGAATTCGCTTTGATGGCCGATGGTGTGGCGCCGAAAGACGTCTACAAAGTGCTGGCCGGCAAGGATGGCCAGGACCGTGCGTTCAAGAAACTCGATGAACTCAAGCCAAGCATCCAGTGGTGGGAAGCCGGCGCGCAACCGCCGCAGTACCTCGCTTCCGGTGACGTGGTCATGAGCTCGGCCTACAACGGTCGTATCGCCGCGGTGCAGAAAGAATCCAACCTGAAAGTGGTGTGGAACGGCGGTATCTACGACTTCGACGCGTGGGCCATCCCGAAAGGTCTGGACAAGGCGCGCGCTGAAGCGGCGAAGAAATTCATCGCCTACTCGGTTCAGCCGCAGCAGCAGAAGACCTACTCGGAAAACATCGCCTACGGCCCGGCCAACACTCAAGCAGTACCGCTGCTGAGCAAGGACGTGCTGAAAGACATGCCGACCACCCCGGAAAACATCGCCAACCAGGTGCAGATCGACGTCAGCTTCTGGGCTGACAACGGCGAGCAACTGGAACAGCGCTTCAATTCCTGGGCGGCGAAATAACCCGAGCATACGGGCCGACGGCTTTCCGGATGAGCGTTCCCACGCTCTGCGTGGGAATGCCGCCCGGGACGCTCCGCGTCCCTGTGTGACGCAGAGCGTCACTGGATTCATTCCCACGCGGAGCGTGGGAACGATCATGTGTAGCAATCAATAACAGAGGTGGTTCGCCACCTCTGTAACGATCAAAGATTTGCGGAGTACGTCATGGCCATCGCCGTTCCCCTGAACGAGGGCGCCAGCCCCACCTTGAAGCAGAAGCTCAAGCGCGCCGAGCGGGTCAACCGCTGGAAGGCCCAGGCGTTGATTGCGCCGCTGGTGCTGTTTCTGTTGCTGGTGTTCCTGGTGCCAATCGTGGCGCTGCTCTACAAAAGCGTCGGTAACCCGGAAGTGGTCGGCGGCATGCCACGCACCGTGGCGGCCATCGCCAGTTGGGACGGTCGCGGCCTGCCCGCTGAACCGGTGTACAAAGCGGCGGGCGAAGACCTTGCCGAAGCCCGCAAAAACCAGACGCTGGGCGACTTGTCCAAGCGCTTGAACATGGAGTTGGCCGGCTATCGCAGCCTGCTGACCAAAACTGCCCGGGCGCTGCCGTTCACCAGCGAACCGGCCTCTTATAAAGAAGCACTCGAAGGCCTCGATGAGCGCTGGGGCGATCCGGCCTATTGGCAGGCGGTCAAACGCAACACCAGCAGCATCACCCCGTATTACCTGCTGGCAGCGGTCGATCACCGCATCGACGACCTCGGCGAACTGGCCCCGGCCACTCCGGATCAGGCGATCTACCTCGACATCTTTGCGCGCACTTTCTGGATGGGCCTGATCATCACCGTGATCTGCCTGTTCCTCGCGTATCCACTGGCGTACCTGCTGGCGAACCTGCCGTCGCGCCAGAGCAACCTGCTGATGATTCTGGTGCTGCTGCCGTTCTGGACCTCGATTCTGGTACGGGTCGCAGCGTGGATCGTACTGCTGCAATCGGGCGGGCTGATCAACAGCGCGCTGATGGCGATGGGCATCATCGACAAGCCGCTGGAGTTGGTGTTCAACCGCACCGGGGTGTACATCTCGATGGTGCACATCCTGCTGCCGTTCATGATTCTGCCGATCTACAGTGTGATGAAAGGCATCTCGCCGACCTACATGCGCGCCGCCATCTCGCTGGGCTGCCACCCCTTCGCCAGTTTCTGGCGGGTGTACTTCCCGCAGACCTATGCCGGCGTCGGCGCCGGTTGCCTGTTGGTGTTCATCCTCGCCATCGGCTACTACATCACCCCGGCGCTGCTCGGCAGCCCGAACGATCAAATGGTCAGCTACTTCGTCGCGTTCTACACCAACACCAGCATCAACTGGGGCATGGCCACTGCGCTCGGCGGCTTGCTGCTGCTGGCGACCGTGGTGCTGTATCTGATCTACAGCTGGCTGGTGGGCGCCAGTCGCCTGCGCCTGAGCTAAGGGGAATTTGAAATGCTGAGTCCTTACATGTCGCCCATCGAACGGGTGTGGTTCTACAGCTTGCGGATTCTCTGCGGCCTGATCCTGCTGTTCCTGATTCTGCCGGTGCTGGTGATCGTGCCGCTGTCGTTCAACTCGGGCAGTTTCCTGGTGTATCCGCTGCAGGGCTTTTCCCTGCACTGGTATCAGGACTTCTTCGCCTCGGCCGAATGGATGCGCTCGCTGAAGAACAGCATCATCGTCGCCCCCGCCGCGACGGTGCTGGCGATGGTCTTCGGCACATTGGCCGCGATCGGCCTGACCCGTGGCGACTTCCCCGGCAAATCGCTGGTGATGGCGCTGGTGATTTCGCCGATGGTGGTGCCGGTGGTGATCATTGGCGTGGCGAGTTATCTGTTCTTCGCGCCGCTGGGGCTGGGCAACAGTTTCTTCTCGTTGATCGTGGTCCACGCGGTTTTGGGGGTGCCGTTCGTGATCATCACTGTGTCGGCGACGTTGCAGGGGTTTAATCACAATCTGGTGCGGGCGGCGGCGAGTCTTGGTGCATCGCCATTGACCGCGTTCCGTCGTGTGACTTTGCCGCTGATTGCACCGGGGGTGATTTCCGGGGCGCTGTTCGCCTTTGCGACTTCGTTTGATGAGGTGGTAGTGACGTTGTTCCTTGCAGGTCCCGAGCAAGCGACGTTGCCACGGCAGATGTTCAGCGGGATTCGCGAGAACCTCAGCCCGACCATCGCGGCGGCGGCAACGCTGCTGATCGCCTTTTCGGTGATTCTGCTGCTGACCCTGGAATGGCTACGCGGGCGTAGCGAAAAACTGCGTACCGCCCAGGTCTAGCGTATTCCCCTGTAGGAGTGAGCCTGCTCGCGATTGCGGACTTTCAGTCGACATCATTGGTGGATGTCAGTCCGTCATCGCGAGCAGGCTCACTCCTACAATGATTTTTGGTGTGTTCAGAGGTTGGGTCATTCATGCAGTGAATGGCAGACAACCCCAAACCCTCAGCTACGCTTGTGCTCAGCTCCCACACTTATAAGAGGCTGCGCACGATGAGTCTGTCCCAGTTCAAAATCGCTCACAAACTGATCACCGGCGCCGGGGCCATCGAGCAACTGGCGGCGGAGCTCACGCGTCTGGATATCGACAACCCGCTGATCGTCACCGACGCCGCGCTGGTCAAATCCGGCACCGTGGAGCTGGCGCTGTGCCAATTGGGCGGGCGCGAGTACGAGATTTTCGACCGCGTGCTGCCGGACCCGGCAATTGCCATCGTCGAAGACTGCATGCGTGTTTACCGAGAAGGCGGGCATGACGGCTTGATCGGCCTCGGTGGCGGCAGTGCCATCGACATCGCCAAAAGTGTCGCCGCCTACGCCGGTTATCACGGCGCGCTGGAGGACCTGTTCGGCGTCGATCAGGTGCCGCGCAAAGGCCCGCCGCTGATCGCCATCCCGACCACCGCTGGCACCGGTTCGGAAGTGACCAATGTGGCGATCCTCTCGGACAAAGTTGCCCAGTTGAAGAAAGGCATCGTCAGCGATTTTCTATTACCCGACGTCGCGTTGGTCAGTCCGCAGATGACCCTGACCTGCCCGCGCAGCGTCACTGCCGCCAGTGGCGTCGATGCGCTGGTGCATGCCATCGAATCCTATCTGTCGGTGAATGCCTCGCCGATCACCGATTCCCTCGCCATCGGCGCCATCAAACTGATCGCCAAAGCGCTGCCCAAGGCGTACGCCAACGGCGGCAACCTGCAAGCCCGCGAAGACATGGCCACCGCCAGCCTGATGGCCGGCATGGCGTTCGGCAACGCGGGTGTCGGCGCGGTGCATGCGCTGGCGTATCCGCTGGGCGGGCGTTTCAACATCGCCCATGGCGTGAGTAACGCGTTGCTGCTGCCGTATGTCATGACCTGGAACAAGATGGCCTGCGTCGAGCGCATGCAGGATATTGCTGAAGCCATGGGGGTCAAGACCGCTCACCTGAGTGCCACGGAGGCGGCGGACAAAGCCGTGCAGGCGATGAGCGAACTGTGTGCGGCGGTGGAGATTCCGGCCGGGCTGCGCAGTTTCGGTGTACCCGAGGAGGCAATCCCGGCCATGGCCGTGGAAGCCGCGGGGATCGAGCGTCTGATGCGCAATAACCCGCGCAAACTCAGCGCTGCCGATATCGAGAAGATCTACCGCGCGGCTTACTGAGGCGTGCTCGGTCAGCGCTCATGGCACAACCCAATCATCGCGGTCACGGTGCGCGCGCCCAAGCATGAGGCTACAATGCGCGCCATCGTGATTTAGCTCAGAAAAGGTGCGTCATGCAGCCCTTCGTAATTGCTCCGTCGATTCTCTCCGCCGACTTCGCCCGCCTCGGCGAAGAAGTGGACAATGTTCTGGCCGCCGGTGCGGACTTCGTTCACTTCGATGTCATGGACAACCACTATGTGCCAAACCTGACCATCGGTCCGATGGTCTGCGCGGCGCTGCGCAAGTACGGCGTCACCGCGCCGATCGACGCACACCTGATGGTCAGCCCCGTGGATCGCATCGTCGGAGACTTCATTGAGGCCGGCGCGACTTACATCACCTTCCACCCGGAAGCCACGTTGCACGTCGATCGCTCGCTGCAACTGATCCGTGAAGGCGGCTGCAAATCTGGCCTGGTGTTCAACCCGGCGACCCCGCTGGACGTGCTCAAGTACGTGATCGACAAGGTCGACATGGTCTTGCTGATGAGCGTAAACCCAGGCTTCGGCGGGCAGAAGTTCATTCCTGGCACCCTCGACAAACTGCGCGAAGCGCGGGCAATCATCGATGCTTCGGGTCGCGACATCCGTCTGGAAATCGACGGCGGCGTCAACGTCAACAACATCCGCGAAATCGCGGCCGCTGGTGCTGACACCTTCGTCGCCGGCTCGGCGATCTTCAATGCGCCGAATTATCAGGAAGTCATCGACAAGATGCGTTCCGAACTGGCGCTGGCGCTCCCATGAGTGGTTTTGAGCAGCTGTTCCCGGGGCAACTGCCACGGTTGGTGATGTTCGATCTGGATGGCACGCTGATCGACTCGGTTCCCGACCTGGCGGCGGCGGTGGACACCATGCTGCTCTCCCTCGGCCGCAAGCCTGCCGGCATCGAGTCGGTGCGCGAGTGGGTCGGCAACGGCGCACCGGTGCTGGTGCGCCGGGCGTTGGCCGGCGGCATCGATCATTCTGCTGTGGATGACGTTGAAGCCGAGCACGCACTGGAAGTGTTCATGGAAGCCTACGGCGCGAGCCATGAGCTGACTGTGGTCTATCCCGGTGTGCGTGACACCCTCAAGTGGTTGCACAAGCAGGGCGTGGCGATGGCGCTGATCACCAACAAGCCGGAGCGCTTTGTCGCGCCGCTGCTGGATCAGATGAAGATCGGCCGCTACTTCAAGTGGATCATCGGCGGCGACACCCTGCCGCAGAAGAAACCTGATCCGGCCGCGCTGTTCTTCGTGATGAAAATGGCCAACATCCCGGCCTCGCAATCGCTGTTCGTCGGCGATTCGCGCAGCGACGTGCTGGCGGCGAAAGCAGCAGGGGTCAAATGCGTGGCGCTGAGTTACGGCTACAACCACGGCCGGCCGATTGCCGAGGAATCTCCGGCGCTGGTGATCGACGATCTGCGCAAGCTAATTCCCGGTTGCCTCGGTACAGCCGCTGAGATAACGTTGGCCGACGCTTCTCAATCCCATTCTGGAAACGCCATCGTGGTGGTCACCCGCAAACTCTGGATGAAAGTCATCAAGGCCCTGGCCCGCTGGCGTTGGCGCGCCTGACTGATTCCTGGCCGGCTCGCCGGCGCGTTTGCATACCTGACTGTTAGCACCTCACACCACGAGGCACCTCATGATCCGCGAAGAATTCCTGCGCTTGGCCGCTGACGGCTACAACCGCATTCCGTTGGCCTGCGAAACTCTGGCTGACTTCGACACACCGCTGTCGATCTACCTGAAACTGGCTGACCAGCCCAACTCCTATCTGCTCGAATCGGTGCAGGGCGGCGAGAAATGGGGCCGTTACTCGATCATCGGCCTGCCATGCCGCACCGTGCTGCGGGTTCACGACCACCACGTGAGCATCACCGTCGACGGCGTCGAGACCGAAAGCCATGACGTCGAAGACCCGCTGGCCTTCGTCGAAACCTTCAAGACCCGTTACAACGTGCCGACCATCGCCGGTCTGCCGCGTTTCAACGGTGGCCTGGTCGGTTACTTCGGTTATGACTGCGTGCGCTATGTCGAGAAGCGTCTGGGCAAATGCCCGAACCCGGATCCGCTGGGCGTGCCGGACATTCTGCTGATGGTGTCCGATGCGGTGGTGGTGTTCGACAACCTCGCCGGCAAGATGCACGCGATCGTGCTGGCCGACCCGGCGCAAGCGGATGCTTACGAGCAAGGCCAGGCGCAATTGCAGGAACTGCTGGAGAAACTGCGCCAGCCGATCACCCCGCGCCGTGGTCTGGACTTCAGCAAACAGCAGTCGGCTGATCCGCTGTTCCGTTCCAGTTTCACCCAGAGCGATTACGAAAAAGCCGTCGACACCATCAAGGAATACATCCTCGCGGGTGACTGCATGCAGGTCGTGCCGTCGCAGCGCATGTCGATCGACTTCAAGGCAGCGCCGATCGATCTGTACCGCGCACTGCGTTGCTTCAACCCGACGCCGTACATGTACTTCTTCAACTTCGGCGACTTCCATGTCGTCGGCAGTTCGCCGGAAGTGCTGGTGCGGGTCGAAGACAACCTGATCACTGTGCGCCCGATTGCCGGCACGCGTCCGCGTGGCGCCACCGAAGAAGCAGATCTGGCGCTGGAAGAAGACCTGCTGTCGGACGATAAAGAGATTGCCGAGCACTTGATGTTGATCGACCTCGGTCGTAACGACACCGGGCGGGTTTCGGAAATCGGCTCGGTGAAACTCACCGAGAAGATGGTCATCGAGCGCTATTCCAACGTGATGCACATCGTTTCCAACGTCACCGGTCAGTTGAAAGAAGGACTGACGGCGATGGATGCGCTGCGAGCGATTCTGCCGGCGGGTACCTTGTCCGGTGCACCGAAGATCCGTGCGATGGAAATCATCGACGAGCTGGAACCAGTCAAGCGTGGCGTGTATGGCGGTGCGGTCGGTTACTTCGCCTGGAACGGCAACATGGACACCGCGATTGCGATTCGCACCGCCGTGATCAAGAACGGTGAACTGCACGTGCAGGCCGGTGGCGGCATCGTTGCCGACTCGGTGCCAGCGTTGGAATGGGAAGAAACCCTGAACAAGCGCCGCGCGATGTTCCGCGCCGTGGCCCTGGCCGAGCAGACCCCGGAAAACTGAGCCCACACCATCCGCCTCTGTGGGAGCGGGCCTTGTGTTTAGCCATAAAAAAACGCGGCGCCTGTAAGGGCGCCGCGTTTTTTATGCCTGTCAATCAGAAGTCGAGGCTGACCCCGACGTTAACCCCCTGCTGGGTAAAGTCATCATCCTTGCGCACGTTGTAGCTGGCGCGCAGGGCCAGGTCCTGCGTGAGTTTGTGGCTCACGCCCAGGTTCAGGCGATTGAGGTTGGTTTGCGGCTCGTAGCCTTCGAGGGTGAAACGGTTGCCCGGCAGGCTGTTGAGGTTGATGGTCAGGTCCTGCCGATCGTCGTTGTACTCACGCTCGTGAGCGAACTCGCCGAACACTTCGGTCTGCGCGGTGATCTGGTACTTGCCCTGGATACCCAGGCCCAGACGTCGCGAGTTGCGTGACTGGTCATCGAAGGTCAGTGCTGTGGAGTCCACGCCTTTTTCCGAGTAACCATCCACTTCGGTCTTGCCAAAATCGGCGCTGACGAACGGCGACAGGTGCCACGGACTGCTGGCCTGCTGTGCGATGTCGTAGCCGATGCGCCCGCTGATCGCCAGCACATAGCCGTCGGTATCGCCTTTCTCCCCGCGCTCGTTTACCCCGAGCTGAAACTTACGCTTGAGGCTGTCGTAGTCGAGTTTGCCGGCGGTCATCGCCAGATCGCCCCACCAGCGGTTTTGCTGATACTGGGCGAACGCAGTGCCCATGTAAGAGTTGAGTTTGTATTCCGAGTCGGCGTCGCCGGCTTCGAGTTTCTGGTTATAGAAACCTGCGGCCAAACCGACACGCCAGGCTTCGTTGACGCGATAGCTGCCGCCGATGTTCAGGTTATAGCCGTTGCCGTCGGCACTGGCTGCGCTGTGTTGACCGTCGAAATCCTGATGTTGGCCGCCCCCGGCGACAATCGCCCGCCATTGGCCGATGCCTTGCCAGTTTTCCCAGTCGGCGAGCCATTGGTTGCGCAGTTCATCCTGATGCGCGCGTAACGAACCCTGGGCCATTTCCGGCAGCAGGGTCAGTTCCCACGGTGCCGCCAGCAGCGAATAGGCGTAGTCGGCAATCAAGCGCTGGCCGGCTTCGGTCGGGTGCACCGCATCGTTGTAGATCAGCTTGGTCGGATCGGGAGTGGCGCTGTTGATGCCGTATTTGGCGTTCTCCGTGCAACTGTCGCCGCTGAAGCAGGTGGCCGTGAGGTTCTGGTCTGCCGCGAGGCCGAATTGCGCCGGGTTGGCGAAGGCCTCTTTGAGCAACACCGGAATGTTCAGCGGAATGATTTCGGCGCTGATGCCTTGCAACTGACTGACCAGCTCAGTGTTGAACTGGGCGCTGAGCTGCGAGGTGAAGCCCTGCAGCGGCGAGCCGTTGATCGCCGGGGTCAGCCCGATGTCCGGCAGCAGCCAGACCATGATGTATTTGGCGCCGGCACCTTGCAGCGTACGGACGCTGTCGGCCAGGCGATCTGCCGCCGCGCTGGCCTGATCGAGGCTGAGCACGCGGCCCTGGAGGAAGTCGTTACCGCCACCGGACAGGTAATACAGCGCATTCGGATCGGCGCGCAAGCCATTCGAGGGCAGGTAACCGCTGCGGGTGCGCTCACCGGTGGCCGATTGCGTGGTGATCGAGTCGAGAATCTGGTCAGTGCGGTAGCCACCCACCGCCCAGTTGTTGCCATCCGCCAGACCCTCACCGGCACGCACGGCCGAGGACGAGGACGCCGTCTGATCCGGGCTGAAACCCAGTTTGCCGCCGATAATCTGCGTGGCGTTGAGGTCGCGGTTTTCGCCAGTGCCATCCTTGTACAGCGGGCCGGTGCGGTTGGTGTAGCGCTGCGTGGCGCCGGCCGGGCCGCCAGTGTCCTTGAAGGTCCCGGCATCATTCAGGCTGTCGCCGAAGACGATGAAATTGGAATAGGGCGCGGGTGCTGCGTAGGCCTGGGCGCATGCAATGGCGAGCAGGCATCCGGCAAGCGGTACAAACAACGTCTGTTTGATCATGAGCAAGTCCGTTTATTTATTGTTGTAGGTGAACGAAACGACAGTACCAAAAACTTCCGGCCTTTTGCCATCGGTCGTGAACCCTCCTAAAGTTTGACCCCCTGCCGACCCCGCCATATTGCACGCTCTGCCCAGCTAAGTTACTGTGCTGGAACGTATGAACGAGACCTTCCCCGTGTTGATCACCAGCAAACTTCTGGATCAAGTCATCAAGGCACACGCCCGCTGGCGTTGGCGCGCCTGAATCTTTTCTGCCGGCCCCGCCGGATCTGTATCGCTTTGCCTTCCTTGCCCGTTTGATATCCCGCTGTGCCGACGCGCATCCCCGCGTCCGACATCGTGCAGCGCCCTGCGGGCAAGTCATCTGAAGGCTGTCTTCAAGTCAGAATTCAAGAGGTTCGAAACGCCATGTTGCTGATGATCGACAACTACGACTCCTTTACTTACAACGTTGTGCAATACCTCGGCGAGCTGGGTGCCGAGGTCAAAGTCGTGCGCAACGACGAATTGACCATCGCCGAAATCGAAGCGCTCAACCCGGAGCGCATCGTGGTTTCCCCAGGTCCGTGCACACCGACCGAAGCCGGCATCTCCATCGAAGCCATCAAGCACTTCGCCGGCAAACTGCCGATCCTCGGCGTTTGCCTGGGCCATCAGTCCATCGGTCAGGCCTTCGGCGGCGATGTGGTGCGTGCCCGTCAGGTGATGCACGGTAAGACTAGTCCGGTATTCCACGAGGACAAGGGCGTTTTTGCCGGTCTGAATCATCCGCTGACGGTTACCCGCTACCACTCGCTGATCGTCAAACACGATACTTTGCCCGATTGCCTGGAGCTAACGGCGTGGACCCAGCACGATGACGGCAGCGTCGACGAAATCATGGGCCTGCGTCACAAGACCCTGAACATTGAGGGCGTACAGTTCCACCCCGAGTCGATCCTGACTGAGCAGGGCCATGAACTGTTTGCCAACTTCCTCAAACAAACCGGCGGCACGTGCTAAGGACTTTCCATGAATATCAAGACAGCCCTGAGCCGTATCGTCGAACACCTCGACCTCAGCACCGAAGAAATGCGCGACGTGATGCGCGAAATCATGACGGGCCAATGCACCGACGCGCAGATTGGCGCGTTCATGATGGCCATGCGCATGAAGAGCGAGAGCATCGACGAAATCGTCGGCGCCGTGTCGGTGATGCGTGAGCTGGCAGATCAGGTCGAACTCAAAACTCTCGACGGCGTAGTCGACGTGGTCGGCACCGGCGGTGACGGCGCGAACATCTTCAACGTGTCGACCGCTTCTTCCTTTGTTGTCGCAGCCGCCGGTTGCACAGTGGCCAAGCACGGCAACCGCGCGGTATCGGGCAAGAGCGGCAGCGCCGACTTGCTGGAAGCCGCCGGCATCTACCTGAACCTGACGCCGGTGCAGGTTGCCCGTTGCATCGACAACGTCGGCATCGGTTTCATGTTTGCCCAGACCCATCACAAAGCCATGAAGTACGCCGCCGGCCCGCGCCGCGATCTCGGCCTGCGTACGCTGTTCAACATGCTCGGCCCGCTTACGAATCCGGCCGGTGTGAAACATCAGGTGGTGGGCGTGTTCACCCAGGCCTTGTGCCGGCCATTGGCCGAAGTCTTGCAGCGCCTGGGCAGCAAACACGTGCTGGTGGTGCATTCCAAAGACGGTCTGGACGAGTTCAGCCTGGCCGCGCCGACGTATGTCGCCGAGCTGAAGAACAACGAGATCACTGAGTATTGGGTCGAGCCGGAAGATCTGGGCATGAAGAGCCAGAGCCTGCATGGCCTGTCGGTTGACGGTCCGGAAGCGTCGCTGGCGCTGATCCGCGATGCACTGGGCAAGCGCAAAACCGAAAACGGCCAGAAAGCTGCTGAAATGATTGTGCTCAATGCCGGTGCCGCACTGTACGCTGCCGACCTGGCCTCAAGTTTGAAAGAAGGCGTGGCGCTTGCGCACGACGCCCTGCACACCGGTCTCGCTCGGGAGAAACTCGAAGAGTTGGGTGCCTTTACCGCGGTATTCAAAGTGGAGAATGAGGGATGAGTGTACCGACGGTTCTGGAAAACATTCTGGCGCGCAAAGTCCAGGAGGTCGCCGAACGTAGCGCTCGCGTCAGCCTGAGCGAGCTGGAAAGTCTGGCCAAGGCGGCCGATGCACCCCGTGGTTTTGCCCAGGCATTGCTGGCGCAGGCCAAGAAGAAACAACCGGCGGTGATCGCTGAAATCAAGAAGGCTTCGCCGAGCAAAGGTGTGATCCGCGAGAACTTCGTGCCCGCCGACATCGCCAGGAGCTACGAGAAGGGCGGGGCGACCTGCCTGTCGGTGCTGACCGACATCGATTACTTCCAGGGCGCTGATGCTTACCTGCAACAGGCCCGCGCCGCGTGCAAGTTGCCGGTGATCCGCAAGGACTTCATGATCGATCCGTACCAGATCGTCGAAGCCCGCGCGCTGGGCGCCGACTGCGTGCTGTTGATCGTCTCCGCACTGGATGACGTGAAAATGGCCGAGCTGGCTTCGGTCGCCAAAGGCGTCGGTCTTGACGTGCTGGTGGAAGTGCACGACGGTGATGAGCTGGAGCGTGCGCTGAAAACCCTCGACACGCCACTGGTCGGGGTCAACAACCGCAATCTGCACACCTTCGACGTCAGCCTGGAAACCACCCTCGACCTGCTGCCGCGCATCCCGCGCGATCGTCTGGTGATCACCGAGAGCGGCATCCTCAACCGCGCCGATGTCGAACTGATGGAAATCAGCGACGTCTACGCGTTCCTGGTGGGCGAGGCGTTCATGCGTGCCGAAAGCCCGGGCACCGAGCTGCAACGCCTGTTCTTCCCGGAGCGTGGCGTTCCGGTCAGCGGTTCGACCCTCGACTGACTCGGTCAGACCGAGTAGACGCCATTGCGAGCAGGCTCACTCCTACACTTGGAATGCGTTCCCCCTGTAGGAGTGAGCCTGCTCGCGATGACGACATAAGATTCACCTCAGACTGAACGTCCTACGGAAACCTTATGATCCCTGCCTCCCTCACCATCGAAGCCGGCCTGCAAGCCGAACAGGATTTGCTGGCCTCGGTCTGCGCTGGTAACGCCGAATTCGACCTGCTGTTCTGGCAACCCAGCGATCGCGCGCTGGTCATGCCGCGCCGCCTCAACCGCCTGCCCGGTTTTGAGCATGCCTGCGAAGTCTCCGCCGCTGCCGGCTGGCCGGTGCTGTTGCGTGAAACAGGCGGCGAACCGGTCCCGCAATCGGCTTCAACCATCAACATCGCTCTGGTCTATGCTCCGCCTCGCAGCGAAGGCGATCTGAACCGCATCGAAACCGGTTACCGGCGTCTGTGTGATCCGATCCGCGAGTTGCTGGATGAACTGGGCGGCACGTCGTCCTTGGGTGAAATCGACGGTGCATTCTGCGACGGTCGTTTCAACGTCAACCTCGACGGGCGCAAGATGGTCGGTACGGCCCAGCGCTGGCGCCAGAGTCAGGGCGGTCAGCGCCCGGTGGGTCTGGTGCACGGGGCGATGCTGGTGGCTAACGAGCGCGAGTCGATGGTCGCAGCGGTCAATCGCTTCAATGAGGCTTGCGGACTGGAGCAGCGAGTGCGTGCCGAAAGCCATATCGCCCTGCACGAGAAGTTCGCCGCGCCAAATGCACTGGCGCGTCTTGCTGAGCTGTTTCGTTTGATGCTGGCGCAGGTCTACAGCGCCTGACGGTGCGCGCTTAGCGGGTACCGAAGACCACCATGGTCTTGCCTTTCACATCGACCAGGTTGCGTTCTTCCAGATCCTTGAGCACGCGACCGACCATCTCCCGCGAACAACCGACAATCCGCCCGATTTCCTGACGGGTTACCTTGATCTGCATGCCGTCCGGGTGGGTCATAGCGTCGGGTTGTTTGCACAGTTCCAGCAGGCAGCGAGCCACGCGACCGGTGACGTCGAAGAACGCCAGGTCGCCCACTTTGCGCGTGGTATTGCGCAGACGTTGTGCGATTTGTCCGCTGAGGACGTAAAGAATGTCTGGATCCTGCTGCGACAATTCGCGGAACTTCACATAACTGATTTCAGCGATTTCGCATTCGACCTTGGCCCGCACCCAGGCACTGCGCTCCTGTTCCTGGCCAGCTTGTTCGAACAGGCCCAGCTCACCGAAGAAATCTCCGGCATTGAGGTAGGCGATGATCATTTCGCGACCGTCGTCGTCCTCAATCAGGATGGTGACCGAACCCTTGATGATGAAGTACAGCGTGTCCGAGCGATCGCCGGCGCAGATGATGTTGCTCTTGGCCGCATGGCGACGGCGCTGGCAATGCAACAACAGCTTGTCGAGGTTCTTGATTTTGGGTGTGGGGGTAATAGCAACCATGGTTGTATCCCGAAAAGACTGCACGGTGATGTTTGATTTTTTTATGAGGCGCTGAAGGTGGTCGCTACACAGGCTGACAATTGGCGCCAGCGAATTGGCGCCAGCTTACCAGACACTTCGTCGAAAATTCGAGAAATTACCTACGTTGCAAAGGCCTCCGTCCTAAGAGCGGCGTGCGCTGTCAAAGCAAAGGCCTGTGCTAAGCTGGCGACCCTTTTTTCTACAGTGGAGTCTTGGCGATGAAGGCACGCATCCAATGGGCTGGCGAAGCCATGTTCCTCGGCGAATCCGGTAGCGGTCATGTCGTGGTCATGGACGGTCCGCCGGACGCCGGTGGTCGTAATCTAGGGGTTCGCCCGATGGAAATGCTCCTGTTGGGCGTTGGCGGTTGCAGCAACTTCGACGTGGTCAGCATCCTCAAGAAGTCGCGTCAGGCGGTTGAGAGCTGCGAAGCCTTCCTCGAAGCCGAGCGTGCAACCGAAGATCCGAAGGTGTTTACCAAGATCCACATGCACTTCGTGGTCAAGGGTCGTGGCCTGAAGGAAGCCCAGGTCAAACGCGCCATCGAACTGTCTGCAGAGAAGTATTGCTCGGCCTCGATCATGCTCGGCGCGGCCGGCGTGGCGATCACTCACGATTATGAAATCGTCGAACTCGGTTGAACCGACATTCAACTATCATAAAAGCAGTGCAGACTCTGGCGATCCCTCGCTGACGTCTGCATAATGCGCCACTTTTTTCAGGGCAGTGATCGGTCAACCGACGGGTCATCCGCCTGAACAGATAACCAAAATCGCCATCGCGAAGAGGTGTTAACCGTCCTACGCAGGTGCGTTGTTCGCACTTGACGGGCATGCTTGATCACGCGGCTGCGCCGCATACATAGAGAGTTTTTAACGGTGAAAAGCAAACTCAAGCTCCACGGGTTCAATAACCTGACAAAGACCTTGAGCTTCAACATCTATGACATCTGCTACGCGGAAACCCCGCAAGACCAGCAGGCTTACGTCGAGTACATCAATCAAGAGTACAACGCCGAACGCCTGACGCAGATCCTCACGGAAGTTGTCGAAATCATTGGTGCCAACATTCTGAACATTGCCAGTCAGAACTATGAGCCTCAGGGTGCCAGCGTCACGATTCTGATCTCGGAAGAGCCGGTGACCCCGACTGACAGCCAGATCGAAGAGTCCCCGGGTCCATTGCCCGAAATCATCCTTGCCCACCTCGACAAGAGCCACATCACGGTGCACACCTACCCGGAAATCCATCCGGACGCCGGTATTGCGACGTTCCGTGTGGACATTGACGTGTCGACCTGTGGTGTCATTTCACCGCTTAAAGCGCTCAACTTCCTCATTCACCAGTTCGATTCGGACATCGTGACTGTGGACTACCGTGTGCGCGGCTTCACCCGTGACGTTGAAGGCAACAAGCACTTCATCGATCACGAGATCAACTCGATCCAGAACTACCTTTCCGAAGACACCCGCGACGCGTACCAGATGACCGACGTGAACGTGTACCAGGAAAACCTGTTCCACACCAAAATGCTGCTGAAGAACTTCGAACTGGATAACTACCTGTTCGGCGACGCCACCAGCAACCTGTCCCCTGAGCAACGCGCTCAGGTGACCGAGCGGGTGAAGCACGAAATGCTCGAAATCTTCTACGCACGCAATATGCCGGCGTAAGCTTTCAACGCACAAAAAAGGCGACTACTTTGCGGTAGTCGCCTTTTTTATTGCCGAAATGCAGAACCTGTAGGGGTTGCGCCAGACAGCGCCAAATTCAGATCCTGTAGGTGCTCTTGGTCATCACCTTGGCCAACAGACTCATCCCGAATTTCACCGGCGCCGGAAAACGGAAACCACCGGCATCCAGCGCACTCTCCGCATGATGTTCTTCATCGATGCGCATCTGCTGCAGAATCGCCCGGGACTTCTCGTCTTCGGCCGGCAATTGCTCAAGGTGCTCGTTCAAGTGCTTGCACACCTGATGCTCGGTGGCCGCGACGAAACCGAGGCTGACCTTGTCGCTGATCAGGCCGGCCACCGCGCCAATGCCGAACGACATGCCGTAGAACAGTGGGTTGAGCACGCTGGTGTGGCTGCCCAGTTGATGGATGCGCTGTTCGCACCACACCAAGTGATCAATTTCTTCTTCGGCAGCGTGCTCCATGGCGGCACGCACCTGCGGCAACTTGGCGGTCAGCGCCTGCCCTTGGTACAGCGCCTGGGCGCAGACTTCACCGGTATGGTTGATGCGCATCAGGCCGGCAACGTGACGGGTGTCCTCGTCGCTCATTTGCACTTCAGGCTGCACGATCGCTGGCGACGGGCGGTAAGGCTGGCCGCTGAAGGGCAGCAGGGTACGCATCGCGGCATCGGCTTGCAGCAGAAGACGGTCAATCGGCGAGTAGTGACGTTGGGTAGTCATGCTGACCTCCGGGAAAAATCTCGACCGCCAGTTTAACCGAATCGGCCGGGGAAGGTTTGCGCTGGGTCATTTGCCGCACGGTATAGGGGGGCGTGCGTTCATGCTCTGGGTGGGAGTGGGCTTGCTCGCGAAGACGCCGGCACATTCAAAATCTCATTGCCAGACAATCCGCTTCGCGAGCAAGCCCGCTCCCACAGGATTTCCGCTGAATCAGCCCGGTGGCCAGTTCATCTGGCGCTGACCCAGTACGTGCATATGAATGTGATAGACGGTCTGCCCACCTTTTTCATTGCAGTTCATTACCACCCGGAAACCTTCCTCGCAGCCCAGTTCCAGCGCCAGGCGCTGAGCAGTGAACAGAATGTGCCCGGCCAGTGCCTTGTCGTCCTCGGTCAGGTCATTGAGGGTGCGCACCGGTTTCTTCGGGATCACCAGAAAATGCACCGGTGCCTGTGGGGCGATGTCGTGGAACGCCAGAACCTGGTCGTCCTCGTAGATGATCTTGGCCGGGATCTCCCGGTTGATGATCTTGGTGAACAGAGTATCCACTGCTGTTTTCTCCGTTGTGTGGGCTGGCCTGAGTGTACTCATGGGAAATGACCCCGCCCAGTGTTTTGCCGTAGGACAGTTCAGCGCGGGCAGTAAGCCTTGTTGACCATGCCGACGATGGTGCGATTGAGCCAGCGTGAACCGAGGCGCGGCAGGAAGGCGAGCCAGCGGTTGCGGCGTCCCGGAATGATGATTGCGCGGTTTTTCTCCAGTGCGCGCACGGTGTACAGCGCGACTTCCTCAGGACTCATCAGTAGCTTGCTGTCCTTGAATTTGTCGCTGTTGAGCTGCGCGGTGCGGAAAAACGCGGTGCGGGTCGGGCCGGGGCAGAGCACCGAGACCTTGACCGCGCTCTGTTTGAGCTCAACCCGCAGCGCTTCGGAGAAGTGCAATACGTAAGCCTTGCTGGCGTAGTAGGTGCTCATCCACGGACCGGGATTGAACGCCGCCATCGAGGCGACGTTGAGAATCTGCCCACCGCCCTGCAACGCCATGCTGTTGCCAATGGCGTGGCACAGGCGGGTGAGGGCGAGGATGTTCACTTCGATCAGGTCCTGCTCGGTCATCCAGTCCTGCGCCAGAAACGGGCCGCAGGTGCCGATGCCGGCGCAGTTGACCAACAGATCGATCTGTCGGTCGCCTTCTTCCAGTTCCAGCAGGAAGCCGGACAGGCGCAAAGGCTCGCCGAGGTCGCAGGCACGGAACAAGACCTCCACGCCAAAGCGCTGGGTCAGTTCGATTGCGATACTTTCCAGCTGATCACGCTGTCGGGCCACCAGAATCAGGCTGCGGCCGCGCCGGGCCAGGGCTTCGGCCATGGCCAGGCCGATGCCGCTGGAGGCGCCAGTGATCAGAGCGTAACGGGTCATGCAATTCTCCATCGCAACAGCTCCGCGCCAGCGACGCAGGTGTCACGGCGGGGAACGTTGTTCATTCTTTCGCAGAGTCTACAGGGGCCGGAGCCGCTTCGGCTGCATCGTCCACCGAATTCGCCGCGGGTGTGGTCTCGATCTCGACTTCATCGGTGGTGACCGAACCGCTTTCATAGCTGCTCTCAAGGTTGGTCTCATATTCCTGCTGAATGGCCGAGATGCCGCCCAGCATGCCGCCGGCAAATACCAGCGCGAAGAACACGATCCACAGCGAGCACAGCACCTTGACCGCGGTGCTGTTGGGGGGCGGTGGCGGGCCGTAGCGGTTGGCGCCGGTGTTGCCGGGTACGACCATGATCACCAGCGGGAAGAAGCTGCCCACGAAGGGCACCAGGTTCAGCAGCCATAACCAGCCGGACCAGCCGATGTCGTGCAGGCGCTGCACGCTGAACAGGATGCTGACAATGATGAAACCGAGGAACAGGAAGACCGCAAAAATCCCGCCGATGATCAGGCCGCTGGTGGAGTCGCCGCTGACAAGTCCCAAGGCGATCAGTGCGAATACGCCAACGATCGGCAGGGTCACCAGGCTCAGCACCATCGTCCATGCGAGGAAGCGCAGGCGACCGATCCGTCCTTCGACACTGAATGGCTTGAGCGCAGCGAACGCCGGCAGGTGCTCGCCAACGTTGGCGCGCGGTGGTGCGTAGGGGGAGTCCGGTTCGGCAGCAGCGGACGGATGTTCGTGCACGTCCGCCAGGTTCAGCTCGATCGCCGTTTCGCTTTCGATCCGCGCGTCGATCCCGGTCTTGCTCAGTGCTTGCAGATAGGTCTGGGCGTCACTGTGGGACAGGTCGTGCTTGAGGGCGATGGTGTTGCCATTGAACAGGCGTTCGATGGCGGCCACATCGCTTTTGAACAGGGCTGCCAGATTGAGCTTGGCAGTGTTGATATCGACACCGGGCTGTAGAGCACCGTCGAAAACAATCTTGTAACGGGGTTCGCTCATGGCCGAGGCATCCTTGTCGCGAATGAATTGAAGGTCGAATTGTAAGGCCAGTCGGTCGGCGACTGGCCTGGTTTTTCTCAGCGTGGCCAGCGTTTCTGCAACTGCGCTGCGCGTTCCAGTGCCTGACGGTATTGCGCGTCGAGCCGGGCGATCAACTGATCCACACTCGGCAGGTCGTCGATTTGCCCTACGCCCTGACCGGCGGACCACACGGTTTTCCAGGCTTTGGCTTCATCGTTGATCGGCTTGAGCTTGTCGCCGAAATTGACTTCGCCCTTGCCTTGCAGCGCGGCCATGTCGAAACCCGCTGCCTCCAGACTCTGGCGCATGAAGCTGGCCGGTACGCCTGAGACCGCAGGAGTATGAATGATGTCCGTCGCTTTGGCAGTCAGCAGCATCTGCTTGTAGGCGTCAGGCGCATGGCTTTCGGTGGTGCCGATAAATCGCGTGCCGAAGTAGGCCAGATCGGCACCGAGCAACTGTGCGGCAAGAATTTCATGGCCGTGGTTAAGGCATCCTGCAAGCAGCAGGGTTTTATCGAAGAATTCGCGGATCTCGGCGATCAGTGCAAACGGGCTCCAGGTGCCGGCGTGGCCGCCAGCGCCGGCCGCAACCGCGATCAAACCGTCGACCCCGGCTTCGGCGGCTTTCTCGGCATGGCGGCGCGTGGTCACATCGTGGAAAACCAGGCCGCCATAACTGTGAACCGCGTCGACCAGTTCCTTCACCGCGCCGAGGCTGGTGATGACAATCGGCACCTTGTGTTCGACGCAGATGTTCAAGTCCGCCTGCAGGCGCGGGTTGCTGCTGTGGACGATCAGGTTCACCGCATACGGTGCCGGATTGTCGAGTGTCGCCAGTTCGGCCTCGATCTGTTCCAGCCAGGCTTTGAAGCCGCTGCTTTCACGCTGGTTCAGGGCTGGAAAGCTGCCGACCACGCCGTTGCGGCAGCAGGCTAGCACCAGCTCCGGGTTGGAAATCAGGAACATCGGCGCCGCCACGACGGGCAGACGCAGACGTTGTTCGAGCAGAGCGGGCAGCGACATTGGAAATCCCCCGAAGTGTGGTGCCTGTTGAAGTTAGAACGGCTTGACCACGACCAGAATTACGATAGCCAGCAATATCAGAACCGGCACTTCATTGAACCAGCGATAAAAGACATGGCTGCGGGTGTTCTCGCCACGGGCGAAACGTTTTACCTGCGCGCCGCACATGTGGTGATAGCCGATCAGCAAGACCACCAGGGTCAGCTTGGCGTGAATCCAGCCGCCCATGCTGAAGATGCCCGGATTGAGGTAGATCAGCCAGCCGCCGAAGATCAGCGTAGCGATCATCGCCGGGCCCATGATGCCGCGATACAGCTTGCGTTCCATGAGGCTGAAGCGTTCCTTGCTGATCGCGTCTTCACTTTGCGCGTGATAAACGAACAGCCGCGGCAGGTAGAACAGCCCGGCAAACCAGCACACGACGCTGACGATATGAAACGCTTTGATCCATAGATAGAGCATTTTTGGTTATTCCCAGGTTCACGGTAGCCGGGATAGTAGAGGCTTGAGCGTCCGCACGTCACCTTGACGGTTGTCGCAGGCGCGCGCGGCCCCTATTATCGACGGCTTTCCAGTGGGTTCGTTGAGGGCAGGTTTATGGTCAAGGTCGGTATCGTCGGCGGCACGGGTTACACCGGTGTCGAACTGCTGCGTCTGTTGGCACAGCATCCGCAGGCAGAAGTGGTTGTGATCACTTCTCGATCCGAGGCCGGTCTGGCCGTGGCTGACATGTATCCGAACCTGCGCGGCCACTACGATGGCCTGGCATTCAGCATGCCGGACATCAAGACCCTGGGTGCTTGCGACGTGGTGTTTTTCGCCACCCCGCACGGCGTAGCTCATGCTCTGGCCGGCGAACTGCTGGCGGCGGGCACCAAGGTCATCGACCTGTCGGCGGATTTTCGTCTGCAGGACGCTGAAGAGTGGGCCAAGTGGTACGGTCAGTCGCACGGCGCCCCCGCGCTGCTGGACGAAGCGGTCTACGGTTTGCCCGAAGTCAATCGCGAGCAGATCAAGAAGGCACGCCTGATTGCCGTTCCGGGTTGCTATCCAACCGCTACGCAACTGGGTTTCCTGCCGCTTCTGGAAGCGGGTCTGGCCGATACTTCGCGTCTGATCGCCGACTGCAAATCCGGTGTCAGCGGTGCCGGTCGTGGCGCAGCGGTAGGCTCGCTGTACTCCGAGACATCGGAAAGCATGAAGGCTTACGCGGTGAAAGGTCATCGTCACCTGCCGGAAATTCGCCAGGGCCTGCGTCGCGCCGCCGGTAAGGACGTCGGCCTGACCTTCGTTCCACACCTGACGCCAATGATCCGTGGCATTCACTCCACGCTCTACGCGACCGTGGTTGATCGCTCGGTGGATCTGCAGGCGCTGTTCGAAAAGCGTTATGCCAACGAGCCGTTCGTCGATGTGATGCCGGCCGGCAGCCATCCGGAAACCCGCAGTGTTCGCGGCGCCAACGTCTGCCGCATTGCGGTTCACCGTCCGCAGGATGGCGATCTGGTGGTGGTGTTGTCGGTGATCGACAATTTGGTCAAGGGGGCGTCGGGCCAGGCGGTGCAGAACATGAACATCCTGTTCGGACTGGACGAGCGCTTCGGTTTGTCCCACGCCGGTATGCTGCCGTAACACTTTCGGCAACACAGCAAAAAGGCCCGTCAGACGGGCCTTTTTGCATTCTGGGCAGTTGGTCGGTTTATTGATATACCGTAACAATAGTTGACCGATTTTCTAGGACAAGCGGATAATGCGCGTCATCACGCATTATGGCGGCGTAACGCCGGGAGATAGTCAGCATGAGCGTCGAATCCTTCACCCCCACGGCTTTGCAATTCACCCAAGGTGCTGCGCACAAGGTGAAGAGCCTGGTCGATGAAGAGGGGAATGATCGCTTGAAGCTGCGCGTATTCGTTACGGGCGGCGGTTGTTCAGGGTTTCAGTACGGTTTCACCTTCGATGAAGATGTAGCCGAAGACGACACCATCGTCGAGCGCGAAGGCGTGAGTCTGGTGGTTGATCCGATGAGCTTCCAGTACCTGGCCGGTGCCGAAGTCGACTACCAGGAAGGTCTGGAAGGTTCGCGCTTCGTGATCAAGAACCCGAACGCCACCACGACCTGTGGTTGCGGCTCTTCGTTCTCGATCTGATCGCACCGCGCTGCACACAACAAAACGCCGCAGAGCCTTACGGTTCTACGGCGTTTTTTGTTGTCTGCGTTTTGCTTAGTTAGGGTAGATCGCGCCGAGTACGCGCAGGCCTTTGGCGCCGGTGACACTTGGACGGTTCGCGGCTATGCCTTCGAGGCAGCAATGTGCCAGCCAGGCGAAGGCCATGGCCTCGACCCAGTCTGGATCAACGCCATGGCTGGCAGTGCTGGCAACGACTGCGTTTGGCAGTAGATCTGCCAGGCGTTTCATCAGTGTGGCATTGTGCGCGCCACCACCACAGACCAACATTTCCTGGGTATCGGCTTGAGCACTTTGCAGCGACTCGACGATGGTCAGTACCGTCAACTCCAGCAGCGTAGCCTGGACGTTTTCAGCCGCAAAAACCGGTAACTTTGATAGGTGGTGTTCCAGCCAAGGCAGGTTGAACACTTCGCGCCCAGTGCTCTTCGGGCCTTTTGTCACGAAGAACGGGTCTCTGATCATGGCTTTCAACAGCGCGGGTTCGACATTGCCAGTGGCTGCCCATTGGCCGTTGCGATCATAGTTCTCGCCACGTTGCTGGTGAATCCAGGCATCCATCAGCACATTCCCTGGGCCGCAGTCGAAACCGGCTACAGGCCTGGTCGGCTCAATCAGACTGAGATTGCTGAAACCGCCGACATTCAAGACCGCACGGTTACCGGTACGCTCTTCGAACAAAGCCTCGTGGAAGGCAGGCACTAACGGGGCACCTTGGCCGCCGGCTGCGACATCGCGGCTACGGAAATCACTGACGACAGTGATACCGGTCAGCTCCGTAAGCAGCGCAGGGTTGCCGATCTGCACGGTGAAGCCACGGGCGGGCTCATGACGAATGGTTTGGCCATGGCTGCCGATGGCGCGAATGGCTTCAGGCTTGAGTCGCTGTTGGTCGAGCAGGGTGTGGATACCCTGCGCCGCGAGTCTCACCCAATGTTGCTGGGCAATCGCCGAGCGGGCAATCTCGTCAGGGCCGCTGGCGCACAAGCTCAAGAGCTCAGTGCGCAGGGAGTCAGGCATGGGAATGTAGTGTGTGGCGATCAGCTTGATCGCCGGGGTCTGTTCGATCAGCGCGATGTCCAGTCCATCGAGGCTGGTGCCGGACATCACACCGATATAGAGGGCCATGGCTTAACGCTTGCTCGAAGCCAGCATGGTGGCCTTCTCTTGGTCCATGCGCGCCATCAGCGGCTGGCTCTGTGCAAGGAAGCGGGCACGTTCGGACTTGGCAATCGGGTCGGCCATAGGCAGCTTCTGGCCCAGAGGGTCGACGTGAACGCCGTTGACCTGGAACTCATAGTGCAAGTGCGGACCGGTGGACAGGCCGGTAGTGCCGATATAACCGATCACTTGACCCTGTTTGACGGTACCGCCGGTCTTCACGCCTTTGGCGAAGCCCTGCATGTGGCCGTAGAGCGTACGGTAGGTGTTGCCGTGCTGAATGATCACGGTGTTGCCGTAGCCGCCGCGGCGACCGGCCAGCAGTACTTTACCGTCACCGGCGGCCTTGATTGGCGTACCGCGCGGCGCTGCGTAATCGACGCCTTTATGGGCGCGGATCTTGTTGAGGATCGGGTGTTTGCGGCCCATGGAGAACTTCGAGCTGATGCGGGCAAAGTCCACCGGAGTCCGGATGAACGCCTTGCGCATGCTGTTGCCATCGGCAGTGTAATAGCTGCTGTTGCCTTGCTTGTTGGTGTAACGCACGGCTGTGTAGGTCTTGCCGCGGTTGGTGAAGCGCGCGGAAAGAATAGGACCAGTGCCGACTGCCTTGCCGTTGACTACCTTCTGCTCGTAGATCACATCGAATTCGTCACCCTGGCGGATGTCCTGGGCGAAATCAACGTCGTAGCCGAAGACGCTGGCCATATCCATGGTCATGCTGTGGGAGAGACCGGCGCGAGCGGCGGATTGTGACAGCGAGCTATTGATGACGCCGTGTACATAAGCGGTGCGAACGGTAGGTTTTGCGGTGGCCCGGTTGAACGCATAACCCTTGTCATTCTTGGTCAGGGTGATGGTTTCTACATCACTGACCTTGCTGTGCAGGCTGGTCAGTTGGCCTTGTGGGTTCACTTCGAATTCAAGTTTCTGGCCGTGCTTGAGCTGGCTGAACTGCTTGGCTTGTTTGTCACTGGCCAGTACCTCATGCACAGCAGCAGATGGCAGACCAACCTTTTCAAACAGGGTGGACAGCGTGTCGCCCTTGGCAACGATCACTTCCCGATGGCCGGGAGCCTTTGGTTTTTCGGCGACTGGAGCCGGCGCGGGTGCGGCTTCAGCGGTTTTCGGCGTGTTTTCTTCAGCGTTTTCGATCTGGGCAAATGGCGAAGCGACTGGCTCACTTGTGGCTTGAGCCGCATCAGCAGCGTCTTGATCTTGTGTCAGTTGTTCAGCAGGATTTTCCAGTTCAAGGCTCAGGGTCGTCTTTTTGGCTTCAACATCACTGGAAGGGAATACCAGGAGCGCCAGGCTGAGAAGGGCGGCGATTCCACTTGCTGCGAGCAGGTGGGTCTTCGGGTAAAGCGGTGGCGCTTTAGACGGTTCAGTGGTCATAAGTAATTTTGACTTTGAAAAAAGATGAATTGGAAAAGATGAATGACATGATGAAGATGAAATAACTGTATAAAATATAACCAAATCATCCCCGAAGCAAGTCTACAGACGCCCTGTCTGTAGATTGGTGTCCGTGCGCCGGGCAAAACTTGTAATTGGTGCGCGATCTTGTATGGTTGGTTCCCTTTGAATCTGAGCCTTGCGGGTCTGTTATGAAGTCGGTTGAAGAGCAGCTAGCGCTGATTAAACGTGGTGCGGAAGAACTGTTGGTCGAGTCCGAGCTGATCGAGAAGCTCAAGCGCGGCCAGCCGCTGCGTATCAAGGCTGGTTTCGATCCAACCGCTCCGGACCTGCACCTGGGTCATACCGTGCTTATTAATAAGCTGCGTCAGTTCCAGGAGCTGGGGCATCAGGTGATCTTCCTTATAGGTGACTTCACCGGGATGATCGGTGATCCGAGCGGCAAGAGCGCCACGCGTCCACCTTTGACTCGTGAGCAGGTTCTGGAAAATGCCGAGACTTATAAGTCTCAGGTATTCAAAATTCTTGATCCGGCCAAAACCGAAGTTGCGTTCAACTCCACCTGGATGGATCAGATGGGGCCTGCGGACTTCATTCGCCTGACTTCGCAATACACCGTCGCTCGCATGCTCGAGCGCGATGACTTCGACAAGCGCTATACCACCAATCAGCCAATCGCTATCCATGAGTTCCTCTATCCGCTGGTTCAGGGTTATGACTCGGTTGCTTTGCGCGCGGATGTCGAGTTGGGTGGTACTGATCAGAAGTTCAACCTGCTGATGGGGCGTGAACTGCAGCGTGGTTATGGTCAGGAGGCGCAGTGCATTCTGACCATGCCGTTGCTTGAAGGTCTGGATGGTGTGAAGAAGATGTCCAAATCGTTGGGCAACTACGTCGGTATCCAGGAAGCGCCAGGTGTCATGTACGGCAAGCTGGTTTCGATCCCGGATGCATTGATGTGGCGTTACTTCGAACTGCTCAGCTTTCGGTCAATGGATGAGATCAATGCTTTCCGTGCAGATGTAAAGGCAGGTGCTAACCCGCGCGACATCAAGATCAAGTTGGCGGAAGAGATTGTTGCGCGCTTCCATGGTGAGGAAGCGGCAGCCAATGCTCATCGCGCTGCGGGTAACCGTATGAAGGATGGTGAGCTGCCGGATGATCTGCCAGAGATCGAGCTGACTTCCGCTGAGGATATGCCGATTGCTGCTGTCCTTAATAAGGCAGGCCTGGTGAAGAACTCGGCGGCTGCACGCGACCTGTTGGCTTCTGGTGGTGTGCGAGTTGATGGTGAAGTGGTTGATCGTTCCTTTATATATGTACTGGGCACGACTCACGTTTGTCAGGCGGGCAAGAAGGCATTTGCGCGTATCGCGTTGAAATCTGAATAAATTTTCAAGTAGGGGTTGACGGCGAATTTTAGAAGTCTATAATTCGCCCCACTTCCGGCGCAGTCGAAACGGAA